>NZ_JVOW01000027.1:0-34014 GCF_001055995.1 Corynebacterium sp. 239_CJEI
TAAAGAAAAGTGTGTCTTTTCCGGGCGTGTTGCGGTTATTTGATCCAGCCTTTTTGGATGCCGAGGTTGTGTTGGTAGCTGGTGTCGATGGCGGTGTCGTATTCTGCTGGTGCACCGATGTCATTGGTAGTGGCTGTGGTGTTGTGGGTGATCAGGTCTGTTGCTGTGGAAAGTGCGTCTTGACCCCATCGTTGGTCCCTGGCGATCTTGACCGGATCGTCAGGGACTTCTGTATGTAGATACAGCCACCAATCCATCACTGTGCGTTGATGCGGTAGTGATAGTCCGCGGTGTCTGCGGGCTAGTTCTTTTATGGGGGCGTTGATGCCACCTTCGAGGCTGTTTGTTGTTGCTGCAAGGTTGTCGGGGTCGATGGTTGTTGGTGGGGGTTGCAGGTAGGTAAACAGCAGGTCTCTGCGGTGCAGAGATAGCAATGATTGATAGGCCGCTCGGACGCGTTGGTGGGTGTAGACCTTGGTGTAGGCGCCGGTAACGGGGTCTTTGATGGTGGTTTTCTCGTTCATCCATTCCCGGTAGGTGTGGTCGAATTCGTGCAGGTGGGCGACCCATGTGGATGCTTGGTCAAGGTCGGTGATGCGAGTGAGTTTCAGGGCTAGGCGGTAGAGGGTTTTGCCGGCATCGGTGCGGGGGTTGCTGGTGGTGTGGCGGCGGACTGTTCGTTGGGCGTGGACGAGGCAGCGTTGGATGCGTGTTGTTGGCCAGCAGTGGTGGATGGCTGATTGGGCACCTTGTCCGCCGTCTGTGACTGCGATTAGTGGTGCGGCAATGGGGCGTAGGAGTTCGGTGTAGGCGGCGGTGGTTTCGTGTCTGGCCCAGGTCCAGTTGATGACGTGGGTTTTACTGGCTGCGATCAGGAGGCATCCGGACTTTAGATAGGTCGCGTCGAGGAAGATTTGGTCATGGATGCGGAATGAGTCGATGGTGGGTGTGGGGATGATCCACCAGCACCATCGGAATCGGTGGTGCATGGTTTGCCTGGTTACGCCATGGTGTGCGGCGAAGGTGGTTAGAGATTGGGTGCCGGTGGCCCATTGGATGAACAAAGCCATGGTGGCGGTGTTTTTGTTGTGGGTTTGGGTGTTGCGGGTAAAGGAGTGTCCGCAGTGGGTGCAGCGCCAACGGGTGGTTGATTTGCTGGTGGTGCCGTTTTTCTTTGTGTTGTTGCCGCATAGTGGGCAGCTGGGGCGGTTGGTGGTCATCCTTTAATCCAACCGGTGTGCGGTTAGCACAAATGTGGCCGGAGGTGTGGGATGGTGTGGGTAATAGCTTTCGGGGAGCTATTCTTTGGTGATTTGTGGTGTGTGGTCTGGGGTTATGGTGGCATGCGGACACACTTTTCTTTACTTAACCCAGCACGGGGCTGCGGGGAGGCGGCAGGAGGGCAGCGACTAGCCGCCGAAAATTGCCAGCGCGTCGGCAGCGAACGCTTCAATGATTGCGGAGTTGTCAACATCTCCCGCGCGGTTGATGTAGGCGGCCTCCGTAGTCGAGGCGGAGGCATGGCCCAGTTGCAAGGTGGCCAGCGCCGCGTTGCCCGTTGCAGCCATGGCGGTCGCTACCGTGTGACGGAGGTCGTGATAGGAAATCACCGCAGGCAGCAGCTCCCGGTCGGCCTGCGCCACATCGTCGCCGGCGAGGTGCGGCAAGCCTGCCCATGTTAGAGCCCGGCCAGAGTTTTGCCAGGGTGGGGGTATGTGCCGGATGGGTCGTCACGCATAGGCAGTACCCGCGTCGTCGGTGCCCCTGTCGTGCGTTGGCCGTGGAACAAGCTCGTAGGCTTATCGGCCAAGCGCTCGGCAATCCTTGAGTCTATTGGCCCGAGAAGCTGGTCTGGCAAAAACATGTAGGTGTGTGACGATCAGCTATAACTTTCCTCCTTGTAAGCAGGAAACCCGCTCGCCTCTCATGACAGCAATGTACTTGGATAACCACATCGCTACTTGACCGTAGATTGATGTAGCGATACGATTTGAACATGTTCAGTGAACAAGTTCAATCAAGTCGTGCTACTCAAAAGGAGGCGACGCGCAATAAAGTCTTGGATACCGCCTATGCCCTTTTTGTGTCAGTCGGGTACGCGGATACAAATGTGCGTGCCATCGCGCAGAAAGCTAACGTCAGCGTTGGAACCGTTATGAACGTCGGGAGCAAGCAGTCGCTGTTGATTCAGACCATCGGACATCGAATCACCGTCATGCACGATGAGCTCCGTGGACAATCAGACAACCTTCTCGACGTTCTCGCTCCTTTCCTGAAAATGTTTACTGGGCAGGAAGAATTATCGAAAGCGTATGGCGCTGCCCTAATCACACAGGGAGACAACGGAGAGATTCTCAACGAGCTTCGAACTCTCTTGGTAGATGAAATCGTGTTGCGCCTAGGCAATATGCTCCCTAAAGATGACGCTAAAGAGTTCGCGACAATCCTTTACAACATTTATCTTGGGTTGCTTCTTGGCTGGGCTGCCGGTGCATACGACACCGACGAACTATCCATTCACGCGAACAGTTCCATCTCCCGTCTTAAAATCGCGTACGGAGTAAAATAATGATTCTCGAATCTTCGCCTGCTTGGCCCTCCATCATTCTTGCAGCCATTTTGTTCGGAGACGCGGTACTCTCGCTCAAACCCGTAGCATTCATCGAGGCCTGCCTCAGAGGAGTACGACTTCCTACAGAGTGGTGGTGGGCTCTTATCGTTATCAAGTGCCTAGCAGCAAGTGGACTCATTATTGGGCTCTGGATACCAGGCATTGGAATAGCGACGATGGTTGGAGTCATTGCCTACTTCTGCACCGCAGCAATCGCACATATCCGAGCCAAGTTTCTAGGTAGCGAGTTTTGGGTCAATTGCTTAGGGATGCTCGCTATTTCACTAGGCGCTCTCATTGCGACACTATTGATAGCCTGAAACGACCAATTTACCAATTGTGTTCGCCCATTGAGGGGCGCCGTTGCCCGCGCCGGGCGGCTTGCCGCGGGTGCCTGGGACCCGCTAGCCGCCTACCGCCTCGCCGGCCTGTCGAAGGGTATGAGCGTCTGCCTCGGTGCAGAAGGCATGACAAAGCCCTAGCTGATGGGTCGGGGTTGTGGGATTTGCAGAGTGGCGGGCTGCTGCGGGACTGGTAGATAGGCGTCCAGCTCTTCGACGGGTATCTGCGGTACTGCATCCGAGATACCAGTGGCGAGCGCTGCGCGACTGGGCCCGCGCCGGGATGTCACACCCGACGACGTGGGGTGGCAGGAGCAGTAACCGGAATTGAGGGGTTGGGGGCAATCCCAGTCCATTTTTATGCGTGGGGGGTAGGGGTGCGACGGGCAGGGGTTGCTGGGGCAAGGGGTGTGTGGCCCCTAGTCGACACCGTGTAGCCACCGCCGGTTAAGTCTTGTACTCAGGCTGTGGCGTATGTCCAGCTGCGGGTCTACTTCGGAAAACTCCGCACTTCCCCAAAGACTTTCCTCAAAAACTAGTAGGGGAGGTGTCCCTGTGTGGCGCGAGAAACGGCTTTGACAGGCATAAATGGCATTATAGGTCAAACCTTTACAGGGTACCCTAACGGTAGGTTACGGGTTCGAGTCCCGTTTCCGGCTCCAAAACTCCAGGTCAGGAAGTTTTCCGGCCTGGGGTTCTTTGGTTTAAAGGGGAAAATGTAGGGGTTAAGTAGCGTGAGGGGTGAAATCGTCTAACAGAACGTCCGCATCCCCTCTGTCCCGTAAGTCGGCTTAGAAGCTGGAAGAACCGCCTGAACCGGAAAACCCTGAGCTAAACCCGCTGTTGACGCCACCGCTACTGGAAGAGCTGTCGCGGGCAGTGGTGGCATCGCTATCCCAGGTGCTCACGACATAGAAGGGCACGTAGCCGTGGTAGCCAGAGCCAGCGAAGAAATCAGAGTCGTAGATGCGCGTGCGCTCGGGGCGCTCGTCGGCCTCATTGCGCTTCTGCAGCTGGGACTGCACGTGCTCCGACAAGAGCGCGGAGCGATCCAAGAGTTCTAGGTAGCGCTCCATGAACTGCGGATGGTGTGGTTCCTTGGATAATTCAGTGGCGGCATCTTCCAACTCCTTCGCGTGGCGCTCAAGCGCCGAGTCGATGCTTGCGGCCAAGTAGCCTGCCTGT
Source organism: Corynebacterium sp. 239_CJEI (assembly GCF_001055995.1). Lineage (NCBI taxonomy): Bacteria > Bacillati > Actinomycetota > Actinomycetes > Mycobacteriales > Corynebacteriaceae > Corynebacterium > Corynebacterium sp. 239_CJEI. The sequence goes on from NZ_JVOW01000027.1 coordinate 4,138, forward strand.
GCCAGATCCTTCTCCAGCTCGTAGAGTTCATAGCGGCGAGCATCCGCATCAGCGTTCTCAATGCGGTGCAGCTTTTCAATATTGGCCTCAGCGGTTTCCACGCGCTCGCACAGTTGGCGCGCGTTGGCGATGAGCTCGGAGTGTGAGCGGAATTGCTCATCTGGCGCATCCGCCGGAATCGACATGAGGAAACCAACCTGGCTATCGATTGCTAGGAAGTCATCGCGCAAACCCTCCCAGTCCTGGCGCAGGCGCTCATCCACCAGCCCTGATTGGAGCGAGTGCGCTCGAATATCAATCTCCCTTAGCCGTTGCGCCACATCGGTGTAGGTCTGCGACACGTAGTCCCAGTCCTCGCGTGCCTGCTGTGTCTTCTTCTGCCGGCTGCGGCGTACACCGCCGGCGAGGCCGACACCAGCGCCGCCAACGCTCAGGCCCGCCACCCCGAGGCCAACGGCCGCCGCCATCCGGTCCTCTTTTGCGCCCTCGTACTGAGTATCCGCAGCACGGTCTACGTCGATTGCAGCCGCTGCGCCAGCAAAGAGGCCAGCAGGAATGTTGTCATCCCGCACGCCCGGCTTAATTGCTTCGATGGACTGTTTCAGATGGCTGTCATTCTTGCGTAGCTTCATTTGAGCAGCCACGTCCTCACCCGCGAAGACGAAGGCTTGGCGCGGATCAAGGCCCACGCCGACGAAGACCTGGCCATCAGCAAACTTATCCTTGCCGATGAGCTCCTGGTGGTTATCGCGCAGGTACTCCTCTACGGAGTCATTAACGTTTTCCTTGTTCTCGGCAAAGACCATGTAGTGCAGCCCTTGGACCACGTCAGGGGCGGCGATCCGGGAGACATCGCGAAGCATGCGCTGTTCTTCCTCCGGGGTGAGCACATCGTCTGAGTCCATGATGTCAGCCTGCACCTCACGCTGCGCGGGCTGCATGACGTAGTCAGAGCGCTCGGGCGAATCAAAGACCGCCAAGCAGGTGCCCGCACCGACACCTCCGAGAAGCAGGCCGCCCACTGCTGCTGCGCCGATGATGGCACCGATGGAGGTCACTTTGGGGCCGCGGTTGGATGCAAAAGGTTTAATATCGCGAGAGTCGGTCACGGTGATTCTCCTATTCGCGAGCGATCGGCCCCGCCAATTTTATCCGGTTTAAGGAGGTCGGGCGGGGAACAAAGGGTGCGTTTGAAGACTGATTAAAGGGCAAATGCCTGTCGGGGGCTGGGGCGGGGGAATTTTCTTTCACTTATGCGCACGTTGTCGGAAGTCCCGGTCAACATATGGATGAGCTATTCACTTATGGCCACGCTGCTGCGTATCGATAGGTGAATATTGCATCGATAGGACAGCGCAACGCCGCCAGCAGGACAGCGCAACACCGACAGCAGGACAGCGCAACGCCGACAGCCGGAAAATCACAGGCCACGGAGCTTTCACATCTGCAACTCTAGCCCCACGCTTCACAGGGGTTACATGCGCATGTAAAGTGGACTTTGTTCTTAAGTCATAAGCGTCGATAGGGCTGGTCTCGGGGAAGGGCCTGCGCTATGGGCGCTTTTGGCATTTTTCTGCAAAACCTTCCAGAAAACCCCACAAGCTGGGGTGATTTCTCCGAGAAAAATATTCTACGATAGAGCCATGTCAGAGGTGCTCTTTGTCAGTAGTTCAAACATGGGACTCTCACGCGTACTAGAAGGGCTGCTGCGGCAAGCTGCCCCAGGCCTGACAGTGTTGTCAGCAGGTATCAGCATCGATGATGATGACCGCGGTCTGGATGAAGACGCGCGGCGTGCGCTCTGTGAGGTGGGGGCACGGTGCGATGGCGATCCTCATCAACTCACGCCGTCTCTCGCAGACAGTGCGGATGTGGTCATTGTTGTGGGGAAAATCGACGTTTCGGACTACATCGCGCCAGATGTAGAGACTGAGCGCTGGGAATATGATGACCCAGCTGACCGCGGGATTTATGGTTATTCCCGCTACGCGGAATTGCGGGATTTCTTCACTCTGCGCGTCAATACGCTGGCGGAACGGTTTGCTGCCTAAATAGTCGCTGAAATAGTCGCTGTCTTAATAAAAGGTGGGGCGCGGGAACCGTCGTAAAGCATGTGCTGAAGCTGACACACTTTTGTTTTCTGACAATAATGCCCGCGTTCGCCCGGTCAACACCTAATGTAAGTAGTTATGTCTATTGGTCCATCGCTGCGACGCACCCTGTACAAACTTGCTGAGAAAGAGATGTCCCCGGCTAAGGCAAAGTTCTTGCTGAACATTTGGCCGCCGCTGTTTGGCACCGGCATCCGTATCACTGAGATTGCGGATGACTGGTCTGAGGGGCGATTGGAGCTGCGCCTAAACGCTCTGACTGCGAATATGCATGGCGCGGCATTTGGCGGTGCACTGTTTTCGATGACGGATGTGCTGTTTGGCACGCTGGTTATGCAGCGTCTGGATGTCAAGAAGTACGAGGCGTGGACGCGAACTGGGTCGTTTGAATTTATCCGGCCGGGTAAGAATGGTGCGTACCTTGAGGTAGAGGTGCCGGATGAGATGGTCGAAAAGCTTAAGGCCGAAACTGAAGGTGGCTATTCGACGGTCGTTCCATACACCTCTGTAATCCGAAACCGCGATGGCTCCCTGGTCGGTATTGGTCAGCAGGAGCTCTACGTGCGCCGTCGTGGTCGTAAGAAGCCGCCGGCCAATCCGAACCAGCAGGATTGTGTTGCCGGTGAGAACCTCATCTCTGCTGCTCGCACTCTTGCACGGCTGGGGATGCGCGGGGTGGAAAACCGTGATGTGCTCGTCCAGCAGGAACGCACCGCACGACGCTGCATTTCACCAGAGTCGCGTGCAGTCGCATGGCTCCACGGGGTCCTCGAGTACGGCGATGTCACTGTCGACGACTACCGCGCCGCAGGGCTTCCCGACGTCGTCATCGAGGCCCTCACCTCCGATAACCCCTCGCCAGCCGCGCAGCAGCTGCTTGCGGATGTCGTCACCGCGCGCGAGTCGCTGACCAAGTTCTAGGTCGAAGCTCTACGCCAATAGCCGAGTGATCAGTTCGATCACTTCGGGGTCTGTTTGCTGCTTCCAATGCGCAACAGACCTGCCCTCCAGCTCGGTTTCGAGCAAAACAGCTCGACTGTCCGGCAGGAAGCTCTGCGCGGTATCGGACCACGGAATGACCAGGTTGTCATGGTGGCTGATGACATTAATCCAGTCAGGTGTGGCTGCCTTGCGCCTTCGGAGGTGTGGGGCAGTGTTGGCTGCAGGAAGTTCATATTGTCCTGCCGCTACCGCAATTTGATCGGCTAAAGCCTGTCCCATTAGCCAGCGGGCAGGAGCCCCATTCCACCAGCCCAAAATGCGGGAGATCTCAGTCAGATTTACACCGCCGACAGAGCCCGACACACTGATGATACGTCGAAACGAAAAACGCTCGCATTCATGGTTTGCAAGACGCGTAAACAGCAGGAAAGCCAGTAGCCCACCCTGCGAGTGAGCCACAATATCGACCGTGTCCGAGTTCGTTTCAGTGCAGACTCCGTTGATATAGGCCTCGACTTCGGCGACAGAATCTACGAGGGCAGCAGTGCCACGGTCTCCGTAGGCCGGTACATAGACTCGGCGGCCGCGGGCACGGAGTCCGTCGGCAAGCGGTGCCCACGCGCCGGGACTATCGAGCGTGCCATGAAGTGCGATAACCGGAACGGGGTCTCTGAGGTCCCCCGACGCTGGACTTGGATTTGGCAGGGACGGATGTGCGGCTGTCGGTGGGAAAATCCGCGTTAGGAGCGGTCTATTCCGCATGCTCGATTGGGTCAAAATCCTCGCCTACCAGCTTGAATAGTGCCTCGCGAGTAAGCGCGCGGGGGCGCCAATCGTGCGCCATCTGCTCATGCAAAACGATGGCTTGAGGGAACGTGTCCTGCACATAGAGATTGGTGACCATGCCTGTGTCACCATCATCCAAGAAACAGGACTGTGGAGGGGAAATGAGCTGGTCATACTTGGTGGCAATGCAGGTGTAAGTAACACCGGGACCGAGGATATCGTGGGAATTGGAGTTCAAAACCATCTTTGAACCCGTGAGCTGTTCCAAACCGGAAACGCCCCAATAGCTCTGCACAAAGTTGCTCATCAGCGACTTTGTGCCGGGGATCTTAGTGATACTGGAAGCGATGCCGCCCAGATTGGTGCCGTGATTGGGCGCGGCAAGGCAGACAACATGCTTGATGTACTTGGAAATGCGCAGAGAAAGCAGGGTGGCAATTAAGCCGCCTTGCGAGTGCCCCACGATAACGGCGTGCTTTGCGTCAGTGGCGTGCAGGACAGCCTTGATGTAAGGCACGAGCATGTCGATGGACTGATTGATGGGGTCTGTTGCACGGTGCCCAAAATCTGGCGCGAAGACAGCCCAGCCATCCTCCCGTAACTGACCGCCGAGGGTCTCCCAAATGCCCTTGACCTGGCCTGTTCCATGCAGGAGGATGACCGGCCACGGCCGGGATTTGGACACTTTGGCTCCCCAGTTATCTTCGAAAACACCGCGCAGCGGACGGAAGATGGCATAGGGGAGCGATGCTGATCCTTCAGCTGCAGCCGGTTGTTGCGCCTCCGGTTCCTGCGCTTCAGGGGCAGGGACTACCGGAAGTTGTTCTTCCCGAAAATCCTCGTTTGAAGCGGCGATTAGCGCACCAACTTTCCGTCTTCGTCAGTCCCGAGGGCCTTCCGTAGCTTGGCGGCGGCCTCATCCATGGACTCTGCGGAAGGATTGCGATCTACCGACTGTAGGTTGTACCCGGACATATCGTGGGCAGGGAAGATATGAATGTGCGTGTGCGGAACCTCGAAGCCGGCGATGAGGTAGCCAGCACGCGGAGCGTCAAAAGCGGAGACAACAGCCTGACCAACCTTCTGGGCAACCTCATTGAGGTGGGCCCATAGCTCAGGCGAGGCGTCCGTCCACTTGTCCACCTCTTCAACAGGGACGACCAGCGTATGACCAGGCGCAATTGGCTCGATGGTCAAAAATGCGACGACCTTGTCATCGCGGTAGACAAAACGACCGGGGAGTTCACCGTTGATGATTTTGGTAAATACTGTGCTCATGTGCCAAGGGTAACCCGAATAGCGGATTGAGGGGTTGGGTGCGATGAGAGTTATCCGGGCTGATTAGTAAGATGATTGCTATGCGCATCCTCGTAATTGGCTCCGGTGCCCGTGAGCACGCCCTGTTGTACGCAATGAGTAAGGACCCGCAGGCTACTGATCTTCACGTAGCCCCTGGTAATGCGGGTATGAGTGAAATTGCAACCATGCATCCACTGGTCGTGGATGACCCCGCTGGCGCTGTTGCGCTGGCCAAGGAAATTGGGGCCGATTTGGTTGTTATTGGCCCTGAGGTTCCGCTGGTCGCGGGTGTGGCAGACGCGCTGCGCGACGCTGGTTTCGCAGTCTTCGGACCGAACGCTGACGCAGCTCGGATTGAGGGGTCCAAGGCTTTCGCTAAGGACGTCATGAAGGCAGCTGGGGTAAAGACCGCCTCGGCAGAGGCCATCCAGCCGGAGGCCTCCGACGAAGACATCGAGGCCGCCATTGACCGCTTTGGCCCGAACTGGGTCGTGAAGGATGACGGTCTGGCTGCTGGCAAGGGAGTCGTGGTCACTAAGGACCGCGCTGAAGCTCTCGAACACGCAAAGGCTGTTCTGGCCGCCGGTAACCCGGTGCTGCTGGAGTCCTTCCTGGACGGCCCGGAAGTTTCCCTGTTCTGCCTGGTCGACGGCGAAATCGTCGTCCCGCTGTTGCCGGCTCAGGACCACAAGCGCGTCGGTAATAACGACGAGGGGCCGAACACCGGTGGCATGGGTGCTTACAGCCCGCTGTCCTGGCTGCCGGAAGGCGCAACTGAGCGCATTGTCACCGAGGTCTGCGAGCCGGTCGCTCGTGAGATGGCCGCTCGCGGTTGCCCGTTCCAGGGTCTGCTGTACGCAGGTCTGGCCTGGGGCGAGGACGGCCCGGCTGTCATTGAGTTCAACTGCCGTTTCGGTGACCCGGAGACCCAGGCCGTGCTGGCGCTGCTGGAGTCCCCGGTGGCGCAGCTGCTCAACGCCGCTGCTACCGGAACATTGGCGGACTTCGGTCCGCTGTCTTGGCGTGATGGTTACGCTCTGACTGTTGTGCTGGCCGCTGAAGGCTACCCGGTGTCGACGCGCACGGGTGATGTCATTGAAGGTGCAGAGCCTGGCCGTGAGGCAGATGGCATTCTCCACGCAGGTACTGCCCGCAATGCTGCGGGTGAGCTGGTCTCCGCTGGTGGCCGTGTGCTCAACGTCATCGGCGTTGGTGACACGCTGGAAGAGGCCCGCGACAAGGCGTACGAGACCATCAAGACCATTAAGCTCGAGGGCTCGCACTACCGCACCGACATTGCACTACCTGCAGTTGAGGGCCGTATTTCCATCTAAATAATGCTTGAGGTGGTCCGGCTGCACTCGGATGCCTCACTGGTGCACCCACCCGGGATGAACTGGATTTCCCGGGTGGCCTCGGCGGCTGCAAAGATGAAGGTATGCACGCCGAATCTCCGCAGTCGCCAAAGTCGTCGCAGTCACCGCAGCCGTTAAACTCCTCGCAGTCACCGCAGGCATCCCAGCCCCAGCGCGACCTAGCATCCCGCCGTTGTGAGGTCGCACCCTTCCATGTGATGGATGTTCTCGCGCTCGCACAGGAGCGTCAGCGCACTCACGGTGACGCTCTATTCCTCTGCGTGGGACAGCCCGCGACCGCGGCCCCGGCTGCCGCGATTGCCCGTGCGCGTGCTGATTTAGAAAATCAGGTTCTGGGCTACACAGCGGCCGTCGGCACGCCTGAGCTGCGTGCAACCATCGCCGCCTGGCATCGTGAAAACTACGGCACGGCCACGGAAGCCGCTGATGTTGTCATCACTACCGGTTCTTCCGGCGGTTTCGTAGCGCTCTTCCTCGCAGCCCTCGATGTTGGCGACGACATCGTGCTCGCGCGCCCGGGCTATCCCGCATACCGCAATACGCTGCAGGCGCTCGGCGCCAACATTGTCGAGATTGACTGTGGTCCTGAGACTCGTTTCCAACTCACCGCCCAACACCTGGAGGCACTTCCGCGCGTGCCCAAGGCCGTGATTGTCACCAGCCCGGACAACCCCACTGGCACCATTATCGATGCCGACGAGCTGCGTGCCATTGCGAAGTGGTGTGAGCAGCACGATTGCCTGCTCATTTCCGACGAGATTTATCACGGCATTACTTATGGCCGACAGTGTGCGTCTGCACGCGAGTTCTCCGACGCGGCGGTCGTGGTCGGCAGTGTCAGTAAGTACTTCTCGATGACCGGCTGGCGCGTTGGCTGGCTAATCGTTCCCAAGTGGCTGCGTGCGCCGCTTGATCGCCTCGAAGCCAACCTCACTGTCTGTCCACCGGCAATTTCGCAGGCAGCGGCGGTGGAAGCGTTCAGCCCCGAGTCCATTGCCGAGCTCAATTCGCACGTGACGCGTTACGCACGCAACCGCGACGTTTTGCTCGAGGGGCTGCCCCGCGTCGGTCTCGGTAATATCGCCCCACCCGACGGCGGTTTCTATATCTACGCCAATATCGCAGGGCTTTACGACGACCCGAACTCCGTCGACTCCATGACTTGGGCTCGGGAACTGTTGGCCGCAACGGGCGTGGCCGTTGCCCCTGGAATCGACTTCGACACAGAGAACGGCCATCAGTGGGTTCGCCTCTGCTTCGCCGGTGAGACGTCCGAGATGGAAGAGGCTGTTCGGCGTATTGGGGTGTTCACTGATCGTCGTTAAAACGGCTTTTAGTGGCGCTCGCGGTGTGATTTACCTCACCCTTTTAGGGGTGTTTTTCAGTCGGGCGAGATAGGGTGCTCGACGGGCGAATCGCTGCTTTAAACCCTCTACCGACGGTCGCTGGTAGAGCCGATGTTGGGGGCATTCCTGGAAGGGGCCGTTGGGGCTCTGTTTTCTTGATCGCCGGTTTGCTGTAAAGGCGGAAAAACTGCCTCAGATTGAGGGTTCTGTGGCTGCGGTCACATCAAGTGAGGCTGGGGTTGGGTCGATAGTGGGGTGGGGTGGCCTTCGCGGCAGCATCTTTGACAGCCGGCAGCTCTGTCGGTGGTCTATTTCCGCTGGCAGGGGCCCCTTTTTCTTTAATTGTCGATGGGGTTGACCTCTGAGGAACTGGCGGCTATCCCTGCGTGGGGTGACGATTGAGCGCGGTGTGTAACCCACATTCAATGTTGGCTGCAAGCGCTTTTAGTGGGGATAGTTTATGTCTGACCAAAAGAGACTTCCGCGCCCTGTTTTTGGTTGTGTAAAAGCGTGATTTTTGAAGCCGTTATCAACGGCAGTAAAGCGAGGTATGGGGCGGCGTCGAGGGGCGCTGTTTGTGGCTCAGTGCCTGAGCTAAAAAGCGTCCAAAAGTTAACAAAAGGTTAACTAAAAATAAAGTTTAGCGCTTGCCAGGTCTTGTGTTGTCGTCTACGGTTGCAAGTCATAAGTTCCAAACGATTCGATGAAACGACGTTTCAACTGCGGAATCGCAAAGAATCGGTTGGAGAAGTCCAACAATAAAGATCAAAGAGATCTTAAGAGAGGTGACCTCTGATGAACGCATTCAACGAGATTATGGATACTGTGTCCCCGATTTTCCAGGACGGCAAGGAATCCAAGCAGGATGCGCTGGCATCGCTGCTTGCCGAAGCCATCGTGGAGGCGAACCCGAAGCAGGGCATCGCCGCCGACGATCGCCGTGCTGCCTAACAAGAATTAGCTTTGGTCCGATTCCTGCTAGGCAGCTAGTGGGGAAGCAATCCCTACTGGTTATTCCTACTGGTTCAGGAACTCCCGGACCTGCTCCATATCCTTATCACCGCGACCCGACAGGTTCACGAGCAACAGCAAAGGCTCATCGCCTTCGTGAACCGGCAGCCCGAGCTCGCTAACAGCGGCAGGGTCGGTTTCACGGAGTCGCGCAATCTTAATGGCCTGCGCCAGCGCATGCGAGGATTCCATCGCCGGAATAATGCCCTCCATGCGGCTGAGCAGCTGGAACGCTTCCAGCGCCTCCTCGTCGGTAATTCCGACATAGCTGGCGCGGCCATTCTCCTTCAGCATGCCGTGCTCCGGGCCAACAGACGGGTAATCCAAGCCCGCCGAGATGGAGTGCGATGGCAACACCTCGCCGTCGTCGGAAAGCATGACAAATGAGCGCATGCCGTGAAGGACACCAGTCTTGCCCGCATTGATGGGCGCGCCGTGACGGTCGGTGTCGAGACCCTCACCTGCGGGTTCGACGCCAATGAGGGCGACATCGGAGTCGTCGATGTAGTTAGCAAATGCGCCGATGGCGTTGGAGCCGCCACCGACGGCTGCGATGACAGCGTCGGGAAGCTTGCCGTAACGCTCGGCCATCTGACTGCGTGACTCCTCCGAGATGACCTGCTGGAATTCACGCACGATAGTGGGGAATGGGTGCGGTCCGGCGGCTGTGCCCAGCAGGTAGAAAGTGGAGTCGAGAGTCTTGCTCCACTCGACCAGTGCCTCGTCAATAGCATCCTTCAAACCGGCCTCGCCGGTGGTGACGGGAACGACCTTCGCGCCCATGAGCTCCATGCGCTCGACATTGGGGTGCTGGCGGGCGACATCGTGCGCGCCCATGTAAATCTCGCACTCAAGTCCCAGCAGCGCTGCGGCCATCGCGGTGGCCGTGCCGTGCTGGCCTGCGCCCGTCTCAGCAATGAGACGGGTTTTTCCCATGCGCTTTGCCAGCAGCGCCTGGCCGACCACGTTGTTGCCCTTGTGCGCGCCGCCGTGGTTCAAGTCCTCGCGCTTGAGCACAATCGTCGTGTTCGGCGTGGATAGACGTCGGCATTCGAACAGCGGGGTTGCGCGGCCGAGGAAATCGCGACGCAGTTCTTCCAGCTCGTGCTGGAACTCCGGATCGCTCATCGCCTCGATGTAAGCCGCTTCCAGCTCATCGAGTGCTGGCAGCAGGAACTCCGGCACTTCCTGTCCACCGAAGCGACCGAAAAATGCAGGCAAGAGGGTTTCGCGCACCTCGCCCGCGCCGTTAACGCTTGCCGACGGCACCCTGGTTGCAGTCGGTGCTGCAGCCTTGGCGATGGCATCCGCGCTGGGGTTGTAATCAGTCATTGAAGAGAGCCTTTCGTTGCTGTTGTTTATTTCAGCGGGCCCTGGTTCTCTTCGCCGAACCGATAAAAGAAAAGAGCCCGCCAGATTTATCTTCTTGCGAGCTCGTACTTGACGGGTTTGCCGTCGACATTAATGAGATGACGTGACGTTGCTCGCGGACTTAGGCGAGCCACCACCACTGTGCGCCGCACGGCGCGGGTGTGTTCATCAGGGGTGTCATCATGAATCTGACCATAACTCAAGGTTTCCGTAGTAGCCAAAGCGGGGTGGGGTGTGGGGGCGGGGATGGGGCACGAAATGTGTACGGGATATCGCAACGGTGTCTGGGGTCGTAAAGCAGCTCCCCGCTAAGTCCCGGCATATGCAGAGGCGGAATATCAGCATTCCCCTCGACATCGCTGGCCACGAGGACTAACGTTCCGATGGTGATTACGCTGTCGCGGCAGGCCACTAAAACACGTCGGGGAGTTCGTCCCACGACGTTGGTGGTGTGGTGTTATGTCGCCTTGATAACCGCTGGCACGGTTTTGTTAATGCTGCCGATTTCGGCGGTCAATAGCCATCCTACGGGGCAGTGCGCCCCGAGCCCTGGGGATATGTGTTTGCCCACGGCGCTGTCTGATGCGCTGTTCACAGCCACCTCGGCAACAAGCCTGACCGGCCTGATCACCGTAGATACGGCCACCCATTGGTCAACCTTCGGCAAGGTCGTCATCATGTTGTTGATTCAGCTGGGTGGTCTCGGGTTCATGACCTTGGCTTCACTTTTCGGCCTCTTCGTAGCAGGAAGGCTCGGCCTGAACCGCCGTGCCGGTGCCCGCGTTGAAGGCCGCGGTATGGATATGGGCGAGATTTCGTGGGTTGTCCGTGCTGCCGTTAGCTTCACTCTGTTGGTGGAGTTTGTGGTGGCAGTGGCACTTACGCTGCGGTTCCACTCCGGATACGGGTATGGCTGGGGAAAGGCTGCATGGGAAGGCTTGTTCCATGCCATCTCAAGCTTCAACAACGCCGGTTTCGCTCTGTATACCGACAATGTCATCGGGTTCTATAGCGATGCCTGGGTGCTTTTGCCACTGGCCTTCGCCCTCATCGTGGGTGGTCTGGGTTTTCCTGTTTTGCTCGAGGCCTGGCGGCACGGCAAAGCGTGGCTTAGTGTCTGCACTCGAGGACAGCTGCCTAAACGCTGGTCGCTGACTACTCGCTTCACCATTAAAGGCACGATTCTGCTGATTGCTTTGGGTACGCTCATGGTGGCTTTTGGGGAGTGGTCCAATGCCATGTCTGGATTCACCGCGGGGGAGAAGATACTCAACTCATTCTTCGCTGGTGTGAGCCCGCGTACCGCGGGGTTCAACGCGCTCGATTACGCGGAGTTCCATCCATCGACACTGCTGGGCACTGACTTCCTCATGTTCATTGGTGGTGGCACCGGCGGTACTGCAGGTGGCGTGAAAATCACGACGTCGGCCGTCATTCTCGCCGCTGTTCTCGCGGAGATTCGCGGTGACACCTCCGTGTCCGTGGCTAGGCGGCGCCTCAACCCAAAGGTGCTGCGCCAGGCTCTCGTAGTCCTTGCCTTCGGTATCGGCCAGGTATTCCTGGCAGTAATCGCCGTCAGTTTCCTAGCACCACAGTTTTCTACTGACCAAATTCTTTTTGAAGTAATCAGTGCTTTCGCCACGGTAGGCCTTTCCACAGGTATTACCGCCGACCTGCCGGTGGCAGCACAGGCAATCTTCATCGTGCTGATGTTCACCGGACGTGTTGGCCCAATCGCCTTGGCGACGGCCTTGGCCGCCCGCCCACGCCAGCGCGTCTACGAATATCCAGAAGAAAGGCCCTTCATTGGCTAACTCGAAATTCAACCCGTTTGCTGGTTTTGCAGATCATTTCTCCAACCAAGCCAGCTCTTCGCCTGTTGTCATCCTCGGTATGGGGCGTTTCGGACAGGCACTCGGCGAGGAGCTGGTCGCTGGCGGTATCGAGGTTCTCTGCGTAGACCATCGCGAAAAGGTGGTTCAGGAGCTGTCCTCGACCTTCGACCACGTGGTCACCGCCGACACCACCATGCCGGAGGTACTGAAGCAGCTCGGTGTCGATGAAGCCGAACGTGTTGTTATCGCCATCGGCAGTGACATTGAGGCTTCATTGCTGACCGCGTCTGCGCTGGTGGATATGGGGGTGCCCATGATTTGGGCAAAGGCCGATAACCAGGCCCACGCCAAAATCCTGGGCCAGATTGGTGTGCACCACGTCATTCGCCCGGAGGCCGACACCGGTCGTCGTATTGCGCACCTCATCGGCGGCAAGGTCCAGGACTTCCTGGAGTTCGACCGCGATTACGCAGTAGGCAAGGTCGCGCCGCCAATCCACTGCCTGGATAAGACGGTGGCGGAGATTAACCAGAGCGCACCGATTACGGTTGTCGCCGTACAAAAGCGCGGTCAGCGATTCCGCCCTGCGCTTGCCGACGACCGCATTTCCGCAGGTGATCTCCTGATTGTCTCCGGCGCTATTCGGCAGTTGGAGACATTCGCCGGGGAGTAGGCGCTGATTGCTACTTGTCGCCGTGGCTGTCGATTCCGTCGACGCCTGTGACCGTGGTCAGCAAAAACACGGAATCTGTTAGAGCTTTCACGCCATGCTTGACGTGGGTGAGCACTTTGAGATTGCCCTCGGAAATCGTGGTTTCATCGGCACCGGTGATTTCAACTTCGCCAACAAGAACAAGCATCGAGGCTGCGGGCGGCGAGTTATGGGCGGAAAGCTCAGTTCCTTCAGTCAGTGCGATGAGAGTCTGGCGTAGCGGGCCGTCGTGGACAACAATTTCCGCAGCGCGGCCATTGCTATTCGCTTTAGCTTGAGTCAGAAGGTCGTCTTGTTGTGAATTAATATTCACAGCGTCCTAGCTCCTTGGTGAAACCACAGCGCGCAGAGCACGCGCTGCCTCTTCCGGATTTGCTGCCTCGGTTAGTGCGCGAACCACCACAATGCGCTCCGCACCAGCGGCGATAACCGCATTGGCGGTCTCGGCGTTGATACCGCCAATTGCCCACCATGGCTTGACGGGGTCACTTGCGCCGCGGTCGTGCGGGCGCACAATATCGGCCACGGAATCCTGGTGGGACTCCGCAGAACCCTGTGCACGCGCCCTCCGCACGAGTGCCGCAGCTTCACGGACCATCTCGACTCCGACGGGCTGACGGTCGGGCTTTGTCGGGGTGGCATACACCGGACCGATCACCGCGTAATCGATGCCATCGTCGGCAAGCGAGGCGGCGAACATGTCCAGATTTCGGTTGGAGCGGCCGATGAGAACCTCGGGGCCAACGATCTGGCGGGCCTGCTCGGTTGTGAGGTCCTCCTGGCCCACATGCAGGATGTCTGCGCCGGTCAGTGCGGCAATGTCGGCGCGGTCATTGACGGCGAAGAGCTTGCCGTGTTCAGCGGCGACCTCGGCGAGGGTCTCCACAGCGACAATCTCGTCGCGGGTGTCGACTTTCTTGTCGCGCAGCTGGATGATGTCGGTGCCGCCTTCGTAACAGGCGTGCAGGAATTCGCGCAGATCACCGCGGGATGCGCGCGAGTCGGTGCAGAGGTACAGGCGGGCGTCGGCAAGCAGGGCGCGTCGTGTTGTGCGAGTGGCAGCTGATGAGGCGTTCATGTCCCCATGTTAGGCGAGGTTGGGGATGCGGTGTCGTGGCGGTGAGTCCGAAGTCATATGATGGGGGAGTACCACGTTCCGCGGGAGCCGTACTCGGTATCGATGAGATGCCGCTGGCTGAGAGGGCGAGTAACGCCGACCGCTTTTACCTGATGCGGGTTATGCCGCCGGAGGGAGGAATGGCAGTGGATGCTGCCGCTATGGGTGCTGCCTCGACAAGTGAGGGTGGCACAGGGGATACGTCGTCGAGCGTTGTTATCGCAGGCGCGGGCATTATCGGCTTGGCGACGGCATGGAGACTACTCCGCCAGGGATTCGATGTGACCGTCCTCGATGCCGAGCCCGTTTCCGGCGCAACCTTCGCCGCGGCTGGCATGCTGGCGCCGGTTGCCGAAGTCGTGTGGGATCAGCCGACGCTGTATCCGCTGATGGTGGAATCGGGCAAGCTCTACCGCGACTTTGCCCAGGCCATCGCCGAGGAATCGGGCCACGATGTTGGCTATATCGAGAATTCCACGTTTGTTTGTGCGGGCGATGCCGCTGACCGGCAGACACTCAGCGAGCTCGTTGAGCTGCAGCATGACATGGGCATGGAGATCAACCGCATCACCGCCACCGAGGCGCGCCGGGCAGAACCGGCACTGGGGCCGGGCTGTGTTGGTGCGGTGGATATTCCGGGAGATCACCAGGTCAATCCGCGTCTGCTCGCCGAAGCGTTGCTGACCATTCTGGGAGACCGCGTCATCCGCACCCGCGCGGAAGAGGTTATTTACGCTTCCGATGCCGACCCCCGCCAAGCCATTGGGCTGCGCGGCACGGACGGAAATGACTACCTCGCCGATGAGGTCGTTCTGGCTGCGGGGCTGAACACCGCCGATATGGCCGGTCTGCCGGAGAATCTGAATCTGCCGCTGCGCCCGGTCTATGGAGATGTGCTGCGTCTGCGTGTACCGGAGCGCCTGCAGCCACTGGTCACTCGCACTATTCGCGGTGTGGTTCAGGGGCGTCCGGTTTATATCGTCCCGCGTGCCGACGGCACCGTCGTGCTCGGCGCAACCTCGCGTGAAGATGACCTGACCGGCGTCTCCGCCGAAGGAGTCCACCAGCTACTCCGCGACGCATACCGCCTGGTGCCCGGCATTCTCGACTGCGAAATCTACGAGATGACCGCCCGCGCCCGGCCTGGTTCCCCAGACGATGTCCCCATGATTGGTCGCGTGGCTCCAGGACTGACCGTGTCCACCGGCTACTTCCGTCACGGCATTCTGCTTACGGCCATCGGCTCCAAGCTCACGGCCGATGTCGTCGCAGGTCGGGAAACTGACAACGACCCGGCGCTTCTTTCCGCCGTCAATCCATTCCGCTTCAGCGATTAGAGGAGGCTCGCTTATGTCCACCACAACACTCAATGGCGAAGGCTACACACCGGCTGCGGGGGAGATGGTCGCAGATCTCGTCGCAAAGCACACGGGGCACGCGCTTAACGACGACGGCACTGCCGCGGACGGCACCCGCCTGGGAATCGCGGTAGCCGTGGATGGTGCGGTAATCCCGCGAGCCAAGTGGGCGAGCACGCCCGTGACAGGTGCAATCGACATCGTGACAGCAGTTCAGGGAGGCTAGAGATGACCGCGAATTCCGCACAAGCAAACATGTCCGCGCAGGAAAATGAAACTGGGGCGGCGAGCGGACTTACACGCGAACCGCTGCGCATTGGCGGGCTGGAGTTGAACTCCCGTCTGATTATGGGAACTGGCGGTGCGACCAGCATGGATACGCTGGAGCGCGCGCTGGTGGCTTCGGGCACCGAGCTGACTACGGTGGCGATGCGCCGCTTTACGCCCGGCACGAAGCAGAACGTTTTTGAGATTCTGCAGCGCAACAATATTGCGGCGCTGCCGAATACTGCGGGGTGCTATACCGCTCGTGACGCGGTGCTGACTGCGCAGTTGGCCCGCGAGGCGCTGGAGACCAATCTGCTAAAGCTCGAGGTCATCGCCGACGAGGACACGCTGCTGCCGGACCCGGTCGAGCTGGTTGCGGCAGCGGAGCAGTTGGTAGCTGACGACTTCGTCGTTTTCGCCTACACCAACGACGATCCGGCGCTGGCCAAGCGGCTGGAAGATCTGGGCTGTGCAGCTGTCATGCCGGCGGGCTCGCCGATTGGCACTGGTCTGGGCATTCTTAACCCACACAACATCGAGCTGATTGTGGACCGCGCGAATGTGCCCATCATCCTGGATGCGGGCATCGGTACCGCGTCTGAGGCAGCTCAGGCGATGGAGCTTGGCTGCGATGCAGTGCTGTTGGCATCCGCAGTGACCCGTGCACATGATCCGGTGGGCATGGCCACGGCGATGCGCTTCGGCGTTGAGGCAGGACTGACTGCTCGCGAGTCCGGCCGCATTCCACGGCGTCGACTAGCCCAGGCGAGCTCGTCGTTTGAGGGCATCATCACTGAGCGCGTCAGCGGCGCACGCGAGCAGGATTCTCTGTAATGGCTGAGCAGGGGGTCAATCTTTCGGACCGCGACCTGCGCCGGTACGCCCGGCACCTAACACTTCCGGGCTTTGGTGCCGAGGGGCAGCGAACTTTGCGAGCCTCCCGCGTCCTCGTCATCGGAGCTGGTGGCTTGGGATCGCCTGCGCTGTTGTACCTGGCCGGGGCAGGGGTCGGGCACATCACCATCATTGACGATGACGTGGTCGACGAGTCCAATCTTCAGCGCCAGGTCATTCACCGTGAGTCCGACATTGGTCGCCCGAAGGCCGAATCTGCCGCGGATGCCGTGCGGCGCCTTGACTCCGAGGCATCGGTGACCGCAATCGTCGGCAGGTTAAGCGTCGACAATGCTGAGGAGCTCTTCGCCACTCACGATGTAGTGCTCGACGGCGCGGACAATTTCGCCACCCGCTATCTGTCTTCCGATGCTGCGGAGCTGACCGGAACCCCGCTGGTCTGGGCCACAATCCTGCAGTTTGCAGGGCAACTGTCTGTGTTCTGGCCGGGCTGCGGTCCCATGCTTCGCGATCTCTACCCCGACATCCCCGACCCCGGCTCCGTGCCGTCGTGCGCCGCAGGTGGGGTTCTCGGCGCAATGGTCGGTCAGATTGGTTCCATGATGGTCGTCGAAGCAATCAAGGTGCTCACCGGTGTCGGCAAGGCCGCCGTCGGCAAGCTCGTGCTTATCGACGCTTTGGAGGCAACCACCCGCACACTGTCCTTTGCAACCGACCCGGAGCGCGAACCCGTTTCCGACCTGACCGAAATTGCGCAGGTGTGCGCAGCATCGTGGTCGGAAAATGAAGACGGCGCGGAGCAGAATGTGCGCAGCGTTGGTCCTCATGCAGTGCGTGAGCTTCTCGCCGAGGGCGTGCCTCTTATCGATGTACGCGAGCCCGAAGAGTATGCAGAGGCCGCCATTGCCGGATCGGTGCTTGTACCGCTCGGCGAAATTCGCAGCCGTAGGTGGGCTGCGATTCGCGAAGCGTGGGCTGAGCGGAACCTCCAGCCGAACTCCCCACGAGTTGTCATTCACTGCCACTCGGGTGCCCGTTCGCAGCAGGCAATTGAGCTGCTGGCTGGTGAGGTCGAGACTGATGGTGCCACGCCGGAGCTCATCAACTTGGACGGAGGTATTGTGGCCTGGCAGGCTGCGGGGCAGGAGACCGTCGTAAAGCGTGGTGGAACGCACTAATTAGCAGCTACCGCCACGCGCTGTTGAACAGTGTGCCTACGCCTGCGGCTTCAGCGTTGTCGACCACAACTCGGTGCCACGAGTGGTGAGCAGACGGACGGTCATCTCGCGTGAGTCGCCGTCGATATCGACTTCGCCGAAGTGCTGGAAGTCCTGTGTGGGGTCGGCGTTGGCATTGTCTTTACCCGGTGCGTGGACGTACTCCACCTTCGGCCCGAAGGTCGAGTCCATTTCGTTGGGGCCGAATGCGCCCGCGTGGAGAGGACCGGAGACGAATTCCCAGAAGGGTGCGAAGTCGGTGAACTGTGCGCGCTCTGGGCTGTAGTGGTGAGCCGCGGTGTAGTGCACATCGGCGGTGAGCCAGACGACATTTGAAACATCTTTAATGGCGCTGAGCAGGCGGGCGATTTCACGTTCACGTCCTGCAGGTGCACCGGCGGCACCATTGGATACGCTTTCTTGGTCACCATCGTCGCCGTCGGGGACGATGATTCCAAGCGGTAGGTCATTAGCAACAATCTTCCACGTCGCGCGGGAGTCCTTGAGGGAGTCGATTAACCAGTTGGTCTGCTTTTCGCCAAGGATTGGTTCTTCGGTTGTCGAGCGCGGATTATTGGAAGTGTTTTCTCCCTTGTAACTGCGCATATCCAGAATGAAGATGTCTAGCAACGGGCCGTAGGAAACCTTGCGGTAGACGCGCCCATCTACAGCCATTTGCTGATCAATTGGCTGCCACTCATGGAAGGCCTGGTAGGCGCGCTTGGCCAGAGTGTTGACATCGCGCTCGGTATAGCGATCGTCGTCTAGGACTTCGTTGGGGTACCAGTTGTTGACTGTTTCGTGGTCATCCCACTGAACCAGCTGCGGAACCTGCGCATTGAAGGCCAAGTAGTTCTTGTCCATGAGGTTGTAGGAGTACTGGCCACGATACTCTTCGAGGGTTTCAGCAACCTTGGATTTGGCCGGAGTGACATGGTTGCGCCACACAGTGCCGTCGGAAAGCGTGACGGATTCATCCAGCGGACCGTCGGCATAGCAGGTGTCGCCTGAGTGAATGAATAGGTCTGGATTGCGCTCCATCATGGTGGAAAAGCCGGTGTAGCCACCGATTTCGTCGTTAATTCCCCAACCCTGACCTGCGACATCGCCGGACCAGTGCAGGCGGATGTTGGATGCGCGGTTTGGGGCAGTACGGAAGGTGCCGATAACGGGATCAGAGCAGATTCCAGTATCTGCCTCTTCGAGCGTGACGCGATAGAAGATTTCCTGCCCCGGTTCGAGACCGACGACACGTAGACGTCCGGTGCCGTCAGTGTCTGGAGTTAACAGAGAGTTACTGCGGAATACCTTGGCATTCTGGAAGCTCTCAGTTGCAGCAGTTTCAACCACCATGTGGGCGGGGCGGTCTGAGCGAGCCCAAATTAATGCGCCGTCGCCGCGGATATCGCCACTTGCAACGCCGTGGGTGAGCTGTGGCCGAGAACGCAGTAACCCTGGGGAGGCCAGTGACGGCGAACCCGGTGTAGCTGAAGCCGCAGCTCTAGAGGCATGAGCGAGCGTGACTGAAGTGGCAAGTGCGGTGGATGCGCCTAAACGTAGAGCGCTGCGACGGGAAAGCTGCATGGAGTCGAACGATAGGTTTTCCACTTTGACGTTCAGTTAAACCAGCGTGAACTCGAAGGAAAAAGTCGCAATTACAGAACAAAGGCTTAGTTATTGAGAATGACTGGGCTTCCTTTTGTAACGTAGATAACCGACTTGGGAGGAATGTGTCTTCCGAGCTGTCTTTTCTGAGACAGACAATCTAGAAGTGAAAGGCGCTGACCCCGATAATGGGATCTACACAAACGCCACAAGTAAAAACGCAAGAAAAGAAGTCGGGCGGTTTTCTTAAGAACCTGCCGACCGACCCGTTGATCTTCACGACGGCGATGGGTTTCATTGTCCTCTTTGTGGCAGTGACCATAGCGCTGGGGGATACCGCTCGGGATGCCTACTCGGCCGCTTCCGATTGGGTTACGTCTAACATGGGCTGGCTGTTCATCGGTGGTGTCTCGGCAAGTTTTATCTTCCTCATCGGCTTGTTTGTGTCCCGCTACGGACGCATCCAGCTTGGCGATGATGACGAAGAGCCCGAATACACCATCGCCGAATGGTTCGGCATGCTCTTCGCCGGTGGTACTGGCTCCATGCTGATGTTCTGGGGCGTGGCTGAACCGCTCAACCATGCCTACAACCCGCCGTTCGGTCAAGAGCCGATGAGCCGCGAAGCTCAGAACACTGCGATGGCATTTACCATCTACCACCTGGGTATTCACATGTGGGTCATCATGGCGCTGCCGGGGCTCGCGCTCGGGTACTTCATTTACAAGCGTCACCTGCCGCCGCGCGTCTCCTCCATCTTCGCGCCGCTGCTCGGTACCCGCATCTACTCATGGCCGGGCAAGCTTATCGACGCCGTCGCCATCATCGGTACCGTCGTCGGTATCGCGGTATCGGTGGGCATGGGTGCGCTGCAGATTAACTCCGGTGCTGCTCGTGTAATCGGTACCCCGGAAAACTCGATGGTGCAGCTCATTCTGATTGCCATCATTATTGTGATTGCCTCGATTTCCGTGGCCCGCGGTCTGGACAAAGGTATTAAGGTGTTGTCCAATGCGAACATTTGGGCCGCCATGGCATTGATGGTTTTCGTGCTGCTCATGGGGCCGACTTTGACGCTGCTGCGCCAGACCGTCGATACGACAGGTGTCTACTTGGATGCGCTGCCTCGCATCACGTTCTGGACTGACTCTTACGACGTCAACCCGAATTGGAAACAGGGCGCCTGGACGGTCTTCTACTGGGCCTGGACAATCTGCTGGTCGCCATTTGTGGGCATGTTCGTCGCCCGTATTTCCCGCGGCCGTACAGTCCGTCAGTTCATTGCCGGTGTGATTGCACTGCCGACAATCGTGTCAATCATGTGGTTCTCTATCTTCGGCCGCGCTGGCTTCGAACTGGAAAATGAGCAGCCCGGTATTCTGACCAAACCAGTTGTCGAGGGCGGAGACCCGTCACCGGCGCTCTTTATCCTCCTGGAGCAGTTCCCGTTGGCAACGCTTGTCAGTGTGTTTGCGCTCTTTGTGATTATGATCTTCTTCGTCACTTCCATCGACTCGGCTTCGATGGTGATGGACATGATGTCTACCGGTGAGGAAAACAAGACTCCGACCTTCTACCGCGTGCTGTGGGGCGTCATGATTGGTGCAGTGGCAGCTTCTCTGCTGCTGATTTCTGGTGAAACCGCACTGGAAGCGCTGCAATCTGCGGTGATCGTCATCGGTGTACCGTTCTTCTTCCTCCACTTTGTGATGATGTACTCCTTGGTCAAAGGCATGAGTGATGACCACATGGCAGTGCGCAAGCCGGTTACCCGCCAGTGGGAGAAGACCGATACTCCAGAGAAGTTGGAGAAGCACGAAGCCGCACCCGCGCCGGGCTACGACGAAGAGGGCAATGAGCTGCCGCGCTTTGAGTACACCCACGATGAAGAGGGACGTCTGGTTATTCAGTCCGATGTGGTCGTTGAAGGTGAGTTTGAGTCTGGCGAAAAGTCGGAATCGGAGAGCCCAGAGGAGTCGGGGACGAAGTCTGAGTCATAGTAGAGCACGGTCGCAGTAGTGCCCGGCACTTGTGGCCACGCTATTCACCTATCGGTGCGCTGTAGCGTGGCCATCAGTGAGTAGTGCATCGATAAGAGCGAAGGCAAAGGCTGTAGCCAAATAAAAACGCCGCCCAGCGGAAACCTTTAGCAGTTTCCGTGGGCGGCGTCGCTGTGTTCGTCGTAAAGCAAGTGTGGCGTTAAGCCGTGATTAGCTCTACTCGTAGGTGCCTCGGAGGTCCTTGTAGTCCTCATCGTGCCAATCCACGTTGGCCTGGTCCTTGGTGGTGACACCGACGTCAGGCTGATGCGGGACCTTCGCAATGATGTTGCGGCGGGCGCGGCCGGCGCGGAGCTGGCTTTCGATACGCTCGGCAAGGTTGGCCAGGCCGAAGTTGATGGCAATGAGAATGATCGCCACGACGACCAGCGATGGAATCATGGCGCCGTAGTACTCGCCAAGCTGGCGGCCAGAGCGGACAACCTCGACGTAGCCAATCATGTAACCCAGCGCGGAGTCCTTCAGCGCAATGACCATCTGCGAGATAATCGCCGGCAGCATGGCGGCGACTGCCTGCGGCAGCAAAATAGTGACCATCGTCTGGCGGTGGGAGAGACCCAGCGCAATCGCGGCCTCACGCTGGCCCTTCGGCAGCGACTCGATGCCGGAGCGCAGTGTCTCGCCAATGACGGAGCCGTTGTACATGGTCAGGCCAAACACAACGGCGGCAAAGCCGAGGTAGTTCGACGGAAACAGCTGCCAAAGCGCGAACACCGAGTAGGCAAACAGCATGAGCACCAGCACCGGAATGGCGCGGAAGAACTCGACAATCACCGAGCACAGCCAGCGCACCGGTGCGACCGGGCTCAGCCTGCCGACGCCCAGGAGAGCGCCAATAACCAGTGCCAACACAATAGAGACGACAGCCGCGACAATGGTGCTGACCAGACCGGGCAGAATGTATGTGGTCCAGGTTGTGGATTCGAGGAAGAACGACCATTTATTGGCCTCGAACTGGCCCTTGTCGGCCAGCTTCATTCCCACCCAGGCGAGAATCGCAACGGTGATTGCGGCCACGATCCAGGTGAGGGTTCGGTTGAAGCGCTGAGCCTTGGGGCCCGGCGCGTCGTAAAGAACTGTTGCGCGAGTAGCCATTAGCGCTTCACCGCCCATCGCTTGCCAGCCCAGCCGAAGAACAGGCCGGTCGGCAGAGTCAGAATAATAAAGCCGACAGCGATGATGCCGAAGATAATCAGGATATCGCTGGCGTAGTTTTCGGTCATGGTCTTCATCAGCAGCGACGCTTCAGCCACACCGATTACCGAGGCAATCGTGGTGTTCTTGGTCAGCGCGATCAGGGTGTTGCCGAGCGGCACGATAGCGCCACGGAACGCCTGCGGGAAGATGATGTAGCGGAAGCTCTGGCCGAAGCTAAGCCCCAGGGAGCGGGCGGCTTCGGCCTGACCGAACGGCACAGTATTAATACCGGCGCGCAGGGACTCCGCAACGAAGCACGAGGTGTAGGCAACAAACGCCAACACCGCGAGACGGAAGTTCTGCTTGACAATGAAGGAGTCATTCTCCGCAGCCAGCAGCAGCCCCAAGTTGTAGTAGAG
Source organism: Corynebacterium sp. 239_CJEI (assembly GCF_001055995.1). Classification (NCBI taxonomy): domain Bacteria; kingdom Bacillati; phylum Actinomycetota; class Actinomycetes; order Mycobacteriales; family Corynebacteriaceae; genus Corynebacterium; species Corynebacterium sp. 239_CJEI. Next base: position 26,962 of record NZ_JVOW01000027.1, read on the forward strand.
ACCCATCGAGGCCAGCAGCACAATCAACGTCAGCGGGGTATTGCGGACAATGCTGATGTACCAGGTCGACAGGGTACGTAGGATTCCCACGGGGCTCACACGCATAGCGGTGAGAAGCGTGCCAAAAATCAGGGAACCAATTGCCGAGGCAACCGTCAGCTTGATGGTCACCCAGAAAGCCGGAAGCAGTTCCGGTCCCATTTCACTCCATAGTTCTGGATTCATTGTTTGCTCGCACCCCTTCCTACTTCTTCTCTACGAACGACAGATCGCCGATTGCCGGCTTGTCGTCGAGCTCGAACTTGTCGCCCAAATGCTTCTTCAGGATCTTCTGAAGCTCACCGGTGTCGTACAGCGACTCCAGCGCCTCATTGATGGCCTCACGGCTGGCATCATCACCCTTGGGCAGGCCGATGCCGTAGTACTCATTGGTCCAGTAGGAACCATCGGGGTTGCGCAGCTCGACCACGCGGAAGTCGTCGCCGAAGCGCTCCTTGTAGCGCTGGGCGAAGCCCGCGAGAATAGTCGCATCGGTGGTCAGAGCATCGACGACACCCTGCTTCACACCTTCCGCGCACGCGGCGTAGGTATCGAACTCCTGCAGCTGCACCTCCGGTAGAGCGTCCTTGACTTTCTGCGCTGGGGTGGAGCCGGATACAGAACACAGGCGAGTGCCCGGGGCGACGTCGTCAAGCCCCTGGATGCCCTCGGAACCGCGCACCAACAGTGCCTGGTGCGTGACCAGGTACGGGCCGGCGAAGTCGACGGCAGCCAGGCGGCCAGCGTTGATGGAGTAGGTGGCGGCGATCATGTTGACCTCGCCGTTGTTAATCAGCGTCTCGCGCTGAGCGGACGGGGTCTCGCGCCACTCCATCTCGGGCACATCCCAACCGTTCTTGTTGGCGATGTACTCAATGACGTAGCGGGAAACATCGTTGTCGACGCCCGCGAACTCACGGTCCGGAGTGCGCTCACCGAGACCCGGCTGGTCAAACTTCGTACCCAGCGTCACGTGCCCGGCTTCGATATCGGCCAGCAGGTTTCGGGGTCCGCCGCTACCGCAGGCCGCGAGGCTCATTGTCGTGGCAACAGCTACGACAGCCGCCGCAACTCGCTTGCCGACGACACCTCGGCGGCCCTGGTTGCGACTGCGTCCCCGGCCTCCTCGTAATAGTGAAAGCTTCATGGTGACCAGCCCCGCCTAGTGTCCGACGATCTTGGCCAAGAAGTCCTTGGCACGATCGCTCTGCGGGTTGGTGAAGAAGGTCTCCGGGTCGGTGTCTTCGACAATCGCACCGTCGGCCATGAACAGGATGCGGTCGGCCACGCGGCGGGCGAAGCTCATCTCGTGGGTGACACAGACCATGGTCATGCCGCCCTTGGCCAGGTCGGTCATGACATCGAGGACCTCGTTAATCATTTCCGGGTCGAGCGCGGAGGTGGGCTCGTCGAAAAGCATGACCTTCGGGTCCATGGCCAGGGCGCGTGCGATGGCGACGCGCTGCTGCTGACCGCCGGAGAGCTGTGCCGGGTACTTGTCAGCCTGTTCCGCAATGCCGACACGGGCGAGTAGCCTGTCCGCACGCTCGCGGGCCTCGGCTTTGGAGATTTTGCGGACCTTCAGTGGGGCCAACGTGACATTGTCGCGAATGGTCATGTGGCTGAAGAGGTTGAACTGCTGGAAGACCATGCCGACCTCAGCACGCAGACGGGTGAGTTCCTTACCCTCTTCTGGGAGAAGTTTGCCGTTGATGCGGATCTCGCCGCTGTCGATGGTCTCGAGGCGGTTGATGGTTCGGCACAGTGTGGACTTACCAGAGCCGGAGGGGCCGAGGACAACTACGACCTGACCAGCTGGGATTTCCAGATTGATGTCGCGCAAAGCGTGGTAATCGCCGTAGTGCTTATTCACCCCGGCAATCGAAATCATGCTCTGTGGTGTGGATGATTCAGTCATGTGAAAAAGTATAGGTGACTCACGACACATCACTGCTATCGGTGTTCCTTGTCCGATATTCACCTGTAAAAAGTGACTGCACACCAATTAGTTCTAAAGATCCACGCGATGGCGCCTCGCAACAGGCTTGCGGCCATGCACGAACCAGTAGAAGACGGCCGCGAGAACCACCACGACCGCCAGGCCTGCGTACATCTTGTCGAAGCCCATAGTGGCGGCTACCGAACCAAGCACGATTGGGCCGAGGCCGATGCCCGCGTCGACAAGCAAGAGCAGCGTCGAGATGCCCGTGCCCAACTTGTGCGCCGGCGCCAGGTGCACAGAGATGGTCTGGCAGGCCGGCATCAGCGTGCCGTAGCCCAGGCCGCAGAGCGCACCGGCGGCGATAACGTGCCAGTCAGCGGTTGCGAAAGCCAGAACAAGCAGTGAGATGGTGAAGCACACCAGGCCGATGGCGATAACGGGGTTGTCGCCGCGGCGATCTTGTAGGCGTCCCAGTGAGAAACGTGCCACCATCATCGCCACCGCATAGGCGATGAAGAAGAAGCTGGCGCCTCTAGCCAGGCCGCTCAGCTGCGAGTATCGGTTCAGGAATGTAATCACGCCCGCATACGCCAGGCCGATGAGCAGCATGAACAGGCCAATCGGCACCACTCTCGGCGTCATGATGTCATCGAAGGAAAATGTGCGCTTCGTCTCGCTTGCCGACGAGTCTTCGGTGGCCTCGTCCTTGGTTGCCGCAGTGGTGGGCTCGTTGTGTTGTGGCAGAAAGAGTGCCAGCACCAGTCCGACAATGGACAGGCCGAGGGCTGTGGCAAAGAGGACGCCGTAGCCGACCGAACCAATAAGGGCAAGGCCGAGAGCTGGGCCAATCGCTGTGGCCAGGGTGGTGCCGAGCGAAATGTAGCCAGTTCCCTCTGCGCGCCGCGAAGCCGGAATAGCGGTTTGGGCGGCGGCCATCACGGCGGTGGAAGCGAATGCGTAGGTCAGGCCGTGGATGATGCGGATTGCAATCAGGATCGGCAGGGATGCGGCCCACAGGTAGGCGGCACAGGCTGCCACGATGACAGCGAGCGAGCCAAGCATGATTCTGCGACCACCGAAGGTGTCCACCAAGTAGCCGGAAAAGAGACGAGCGATGGTGGCGCCGACCACGAAAGAACTGGCGGCGAAGCCACCGGCGGCATCGGAGGCGGAGAAGCGCTGGACGGCGTAGAGCGCCATGACCGTGATTGAAAGGTAGAACACCAGGTACATGCTGAAGTTAATCAGCCAGCTGATGATGAACGCGGGGGAGAAGAGCTTGTCCTGCCCGTGCTGCTCGTCCTGCTCGTTCTGTTTGTGCCTGTTCTGTGTGGTCGTATGCGTTGTCATGCTGAAGATACGGTCTCTTTTCTCGTTTGAAAACGATCGTGGAATTAGTGCTTTGGCGAAACTGCTTTCCGGCATTTGTATCATGCAAAAATGCAGTTAGGGCTCGAATTATAACAATTGGTTTGTATGATGCAAATGTGCTTTTTCGGCCTTAACCGCATCCGTGGCGCGCTAGAATAGGGGCTGTTCAGCAAACAGATACATCCCGCAGGCCCATTAAAGGGCCGACATAAAGGCGACAAGAGGATTGACTGCCACCGTGCGAAACGACGACCTGGCCGCGCTCGTTTACGAGAACATGCTGCTATCCCGGGTGAGCTCCAGCGGCTACCGACCACATCGTAAGGACATCCTGTTGGATCGCTCCGCCGCAGCACTGCTGGCTAGGCTGGAAGCACAGCCGGATATGACGGTCGCCGAGCTCTCCGATGCACTAGGGCTGGACATTTCTACAGTGCATCGCCAGCTGGCCGCCGCCATGCGGCAGGGGTATATCGCGAAGAGGTCCGCGCCGTCGTCAAGCGCGAAGGTGCATAGCGCGACCGACAAGGGGCTAGAGCTGCTGCACCGGGAGATTGAGGCGCGTAAGAATACCGTCGATGACATTACGCATGGCTGGGAAGACTCGGAGCTCGCGGAGTTCGTGCGATTGATGCGCAAATTCAACGAGGGCGTGGAAGAAATGCGTGGTCATCCATGGCCTAGATAACCGCGGATGCAGTGGTCATGGAATACTTGAGGGCGTGGCTGAGAAAAAGAAGATCGCAAACGTCCTTGCTAACCGATACGCCTCTGCGACTCTGGCTGAGTTGTGGAGCCCTGAGTACAAGATCATCCTCGAGCGCAAGCTCTGGATTGCCGTTCTGAAGGCTCAGGTCGCTCGCGGAATTGAGGTTCCGGAGGGCACTATCGAGGCGTATGAAAAGGTCATCGACCAAGTTGACCTCGACTCCATTGCCGCCCGTGAGCGTATTACTCGCCACGATGTGAAGGCCCGCATTGAAGAGTTCTGTGAACTGGCTGGCACCGAGCACATTCACAAGGGAATGACCTCACGAGACCTGACTGAAAACGTCGAGCAGCTGCAGGTTCTGCAGTCGCTGAAGGTCGTGCGTGACAAGGCCGTTGCCGTTGCCGCCCGCACTGCCGAGAAGGCCTCCGAGTACCAGTCGCTGGTCATGGCGGGTCGTTCCCACAACGTCGCCGCGCAGGCAACGACTCTGGGCAAGCGCTTCGCCTCCGCTGCGGACGAGATGCTGCTGGGTATCGAGCGCGTAGAAGACCTGATCTCCCGCTACCCGCTGCGCGGCATCAAGGGCCCGATGGGCACCGCCCAGGACATGCTGGATCTGCTTGACGGTGACGAGTCCGCGCTGGCCTCCCTGGAAAACGAAATCGCTGAAGGCCTCGGCTTCGACCGCGTCTTTGACTCCGTCGGTCAGGTTTACCCGCGCACCCTCGACTTCGACGCTCTGTCCGCGCTGGTCGAGCTCGGTGCAGGGCCGGCATCGCTGGCCACCACCATCCGCCTGATGGCCGGTAATGAGACCGTCACCGAGGGCTTCAAGGAAGGCCAAGTTGGCTCTTCCGCCATGCCGCACAAGATGAACGCCCGCTCCTGTGAGCGCGTCCACGGTTTCCAGGTCATCCTGCGCGGCTACATGACCATGCTCTCCGAATACGCCGGTACTCAGTGGAACGAAGGCGACGTTTCCTGCTCCGTGGTCCGCCGCGTTGCACTGCCGGATGCATTCTTCGCCATGGACGGCATGTTCGAAACCTTCCTCACCGTCCTGTCCGAGTTCGGTGCATTCCCGGCCATGATTGACCGTGAGCTGGAGCGCTACCTGCCGTTCCTCGCCTCCACCAAGATCCTCATGGCAGCCGTCCGCGCTGGTATGGGCCGCGAGGAAGCCCACGAGATCATCAAGGAGCACGCCGTCGCCACCGCACTGGATATGCGCGAAAAGGGCGCCGAGCAGAATCTCACTGAACGTCTCGCTACAGATGAGCGTTTCCCGCTGGATGCCGCAGGGCTTGCCGACGCTCTGGCAGACCGCCACGCTTTCATCGGTGCCGCAGAATCTCAGGTTGACCGCGTAGTTGCGCGTGTGCAGACCGTCGTGGACAAGTACCCAGAGGCCGCGGCCTACAAGCCGGGCGAGATTCTGTAGCTTCACGTGCGTCACGCGCGAAACGCGTAAACGCAAAAACGTAAAGACGCAAGGTCCCTTGAAAAACTCTGTCACTTTGGGGGCAGAGTTTTTCTTTGTTTGTTGGCGAAAGCGCCAGTGAGCAGCCAACTTCCTCGGTACGATGAGCGGTAAGTATCGAAACCTCTACGCGAAAGGTGCCCGACGTGACATCGGCTGTTAGGACTTCGCTTTCTCGCCCAGGTGCCACATTGAATGTGTTGCGCTGGGTTCCAGAAAATGACAAGGGCGCGCCCATTACTCCTAAGGGAGTGGTGCAGATTGTCCACGGCATGGTCGAGTACGCCAACCGCTACGCCAAGTTCGCCGAGTACCTCGTATCCCAGGGCTATGCCGTCGTCGCGCACGACCATCGCGGCCACGGTATGACCAAGACGGATGCTGGCATCCCGGGCTACTTCGCTGACTACGGTGGCTGGAACTTGATTCTCGAAGACCTCCACGCGGTGCGCCAGTACGTTGATGCTGAATTCCCAGGCAGCAAGCACTATATTCTCGGCCACTCCATGGGGTCGCTTCTGACTCGTAACTACATCGCCAAGTACGGCGAGGGGCTCACCGGCGTCATTATCATGGGCACCGTGTCGTGGCCAGGGGCTAAGGGCGACGCGGGAATGAAGGTGGCAAACCTGCTGGCTAAGATTCGTCCTACCGCGCCGGGCAAGCTGCTCAACACTCTCACCTTTGCTGATTACAACAAGGACTTTGAGCGCCGCACTAAGTTTGATTGGCTCACCCGCGACCACAAGATTGTCGATGCTTATATTGCGGACGACAAGTGTGGTTTCGTTCCCACCAATGCCTTTTTCCGCGACCTTCTCGTCGGCACGCACTACGCGAACTCGCCTGAAGCCTATGAGAAAGCGCCTGATGAGCTGCCGCTTTTCGTGGTTTCCGGTGCCGTTGATCCGGCGGGTGGCGCTGCCTGTGTGACTGAGGTCGTGGGCAAATACCTGAACGCGGGCAAGAAGGACGTGCGCTTTAAGGTCTATCCGGATGGTCGCCATGAGATTCTCAACGAGTTGAATAAGGAAGAGGTCTACTCCGACATTGTGGCGTGGTTGGAGTCCCGCTAGGGGGAGCTGGTTAATAGACAAAAAGTATGCCCGTTCGGCGGGTCGACCGGTGGGCATCTTTTGCTACTTATCCCAATGCGAGTTACTGACTGCGTTTATGTCAGCGGCGGCAGGGCGATGCAAGTTACTGACTGCGTTTATGACAAAAATGGCCTGGTAGGTTCAGGCGGTGAATGCATCACCACTTTCGACCAGGAGAAGTAGTGAAGCAAACCCGCCGAACGAAATACAGTGCCATCAAACCGATTGCGCTTCAACACATTGCCAACGGGGCATCAGCAAGCGCGGTTGGGCGCGATTTAGCGATTCCCTCACCAACTGTCAGGCGGTGGGCGCGACAAGCCGGAATTGAGATCCAGCACCAATCGCACTACCCGAAGTTATCGATGATGGATAAGCATCGCGTGATCTACGAGATGCTTATGGCCGGCTC
>NZ_JVOW01000028.1:0-115986 GCF_001055995.1 Corynebacterium sp. 239_CJEI
TAAAGAAAAGTGTGTCTTTTCCGGGCGTGTTGCGGTTATTTGATCCAGCCTTTTTGGATGCCGAGGTTGTGTTGGTAGCTGGTGTCGATGGCGGTGTCGTATTCTGCTGGTGCACCGATGTCATTGGTAGTGGCTGTGGTGTTGTGGGTGATCAGGTCTGTTGCTGTGGAAAGTGCGTCTTGACCCCATCGTTGGTCCCTGGCGATCTTGACCGGATCGTCAGGGACTTCTGTATGTAGATACAGCCACCAATCCATCACTGTGCGTTGATGCGGTAGTGATAGTCCGCGGTGTCTGCGGGCTAGTTCTTTTATGGGGGCGTTGATGCCACCTTCGAGGCTGTTTGTTGTTGCTGCAAGGTTGTCGGGGTCGATGGTTGTTGGTGGGGGTTGCAGGTAGGTAAACAGCAGGTCTCTGCGGTGCAGAGATAGCAATGATTGATAGGCCGCTCGGACGCGTTGGTGGGTGTAGACCTTGGTGTAGGCGCCGGTAACGGGGTCTTTGATGGTGGTTTTCTCGTTCATCCATTCCCGGTAGGTGTGGTCGAATTCGTGCAGGTGGGCGACCCATGTGGATGCTTGGTCAAGGTCGGTGATGCGAGTGAGTTTCAGGGCTAGGCGGTAGAGGGTTTTGCCGGCATCGGTGCGGGGGTTGCTGGTGGTGTGGCGGCGGACTGTTCGTTGGGCGTGGACGAGGCAGCGTTGGATGCGTGTTGTTGGCCAGCAGTGGTGGATGGCTGATTGGGCACCTTGTCCGCCGTCTGTGACTGCGATTAGTGGTGCGGCAATGGGGCGTAGGAGTTCGGTGTAGGCGGCGGTGGTTTCGTGTCTGGCCCAGGTCCAGTTGATGACGTGGGTTTTACTGGCTGCGATCAGGAGGCATCCGGACTTTAGATAGGTCGCGTCGAGGAAGATTTGGTCATGGATGCGGAATGAGTCGATGGTGGGTGTGGGGATGATCCACCAGCACCATCGGAATCGGTGGTGCATGGTTTGCCTGGTTACGCCATGGTGTGCGGCGAAGGTGGTTAGAGATTGGGTGCCGGTGGCCCATTGGATGAACAAAGCCATGGTGGCGGTGTTTTTGTTGTGGGTTTGGGTGTTGCGGGTAAAGGAGTGTCCGCAGTGGGTGCAGCGCCAACGGGTGGTTGATTTGCTGGTGGTGCCGTTTTTCTTTGTGTTGTTGCCGCATAGTGGGCAGCTGGGGCGGTTGGTGGTCATCCTTTAATCCAACCGGTGTGCGGTTAGCACAAATGTGGCCGGAGGTGTGGGATGGTGTGGGTAATAGCTTTCGGGGAGCTATTCTTTGGTGATTTGTGGTGTGTGGTCTGGGGTTATGGTGGCATGCGGACACACTTTTCTTTACTTAACCCCCAAATCACCGTTTTTCACCGTTTTTTTGGGGGGGGGGTAAGTCGTTGGGTAGCCGTTGGGTCTGACGAACTCGCGCACTGCACAACCGGGCATTAAAGGGGCGGCCATCAGAAATGCGGTGTGAGGCGCTGCTCGATTAGTCGGCCTGAAGGTACTTAGCTTGAGGGGGTGCTGGGTTGATTCCGGTCGATTTGCCTCAGCTCATGTACGCGCTGCTGGCTTTCGGTTTCACATATCGATGAGTTATTCACTTATGGATACGCTGGAGCGCATCGATAGGTGAATCATGCATCGATAAGTGAGCGCAGCGCTAGAAAATAGCTGGCAGACGGGCCTAGTCAGTCCACGGTGGGGTCGCAACAGTAGAGGGCGGGAGAAAACTTTTCCTGTCCCCGCCCTCTATAAAGAACTCTACGAAGCCCTGGTCTTCGATTTCTTCAGCATGATCATCGGCGGAATCAACAGGGCTAGCCCGCCGATAAGCGCGACTCCACCGAATAGCCACACCAGTCCGGCGAGGATTGCGATGGGTGCGAGGATGGCTGCCGCGATCTCGAAGGGCGCGAATCCCACATAGGCCATGCCAAATTCCTCGAGCGTGCCGGATTTCTGCTCCGGGTCCACAATTTTCAGTACGGCGATGCCCGTGGCCACGGAGGCAGTTGCCCAGCCCCAGCTGAATACGGCGCGCTCGAACCAGCCATGTTCAAAGATGCGTGGTGCGACGTAGAAGAACAACACCAGGCAGAAGGCCAGGCCCACGACGAACAGGATAATTAGCGGGACGATGTAGGTGGCCACCACTGCCGGCACAATCGACGCGATGCCGACTGCAACCAGGAAGTCCGTCGACGCGCCGGAGACCGAACCCATCAACTTTGCATCCAGGTAGTGTGGTGCCTTAATCAGGTGCAGCACGCCTACACCTGCCAGGCCGACCAGGAATGCCATTGCGAATAGTGGGAAGCTCAGTGCAGGGAAGATGTCATTGACCCAGTTGGTCAGGATATTTGCCAGGAAGAGCGTCACCGCTAGTGCTGCAACGTGCAGCGCGATTGGTTCGATTGAGGACGGGCTTGTAGTCGCCCGCCCCACACTTGGGCGCTGACCAGGAAGGGAGATGATGCCTGTCCGCATATCCTCCGGCAGTTTATCCAAGTCTGGCAGCTCGTTGGTATGGCCCTTCTTCGAGCCCCATCGGGCGAAAATCACGCCACCGATAATTGCGGAGAACATGCCCACCGCTGCGGCCGTAAAACCCAAACTCGTGGCCTCGGTCATGCCTGCTGAGTCCAGCGCGCCACCAACTGCGGCGGCCACACCGAAGCCACCGACGAAACCAACGGGAAGCATGATGCCGAACCAGTCCGGCGTATTGAACAGTGGGGCGAAAATTATCACGCCGAGTAGCGCGAAGAATCCCCACTGCGCCAGGTACATGCCTACGGAATAGGACCACATCGTTCGCGCGCGCTGGCGCACCTTGGCATCGAAATCCATTGTGAATGGCAGGGCACCGAAGACTGCCGCGATGAGAATGGTCGCGTAGTCGCCGAAATGCTCGCTGAACTGGATTATTCCCAAAGCGTTGGGGCCTAGCAGCAAGCCGAGCAAGCCCGCAGTAATCGGTGCGGGGATGAGAAGCTTTTGGAACCAGGGGATGAACCGTCGCATCAAATTACCGATGATGAGCAGCAGCGAGATCCAACCGATATCCATCAAGACGTCGAAGGGTGTGTAGCCATCCACGTGAACTTATTGCCTTTCTCGTAGGTGGGGTTTCACCATTTAACAATTATGCGAACCACATCATGGATTCTAAGAAAAGGGTTAGAACCATAGGGATACGTTGCGATTGTATGTTAGCTACCGCGAGATTTTGAGGCTTCGGCCCCAGTTGAGCTCACTTCCTTTGCAGAAAAACCACCTACCCAGTTCATTCTGGGAGGTGGTTTTGGTTGAGGTCAGACGGTTTTACTGTCGGCCATTCTTAATGCGCGACCAAGCCGCTGCGATAACCACGCCAGCGCATGCGATGGCGAGGTAGGCCCACACGTGATCACCGCTGGTCTGAATGGTCTTTGGCGGAGCAGGAGTGTTCTCCGCAGTCAGCACACTTTCTGTGTCACGGCCGGAGGTGATGTCATCGATCCAGTCAGCAGTGCCAGTGAGGGTAGTGATAGCTGCGCTGGGGGAGGGCAGGTCAGGGTCGCCATTGGAGGTTCCGGCGGTAGCGAGACCAGCGAGCTTTCCGTCGACGAAGAATGGGCCACCGGAGTCGCCTCCCTGCATACCCGCGCCGGAAACGGAATGTGCGTCCAGGATGGCGCTTTGAATCATTGGCATCATGGCAGCGTCGGCTGGGATACTTTCTGTCCCTGCCGGGATCGACTCGGTTTTGGAGTCATCTGGCATGGCAGCTCCTGGCTGCATCTCCATTGATTCCATAGCGTCACCCGGAACAGCGCCGCCCGGAATAGCCTCACCCGGAACAGCTTCGCCTGGAGTAGCGTCACCCGGAACAGCACCACCAGGCGCAGCCTCACCTGGAGTTCCATCAGCCGGTCCTCCGCCTAGCAACTCATTGACGACCATCTTGGTCATCGGAAGCTGTCCGGATCGGGCCATGGACGAGCTGCTGCTCCAACCGTAGAGAGTTCCCGTCTGTCCAGGTGTTGGGATATCGCGGGAAACATTCGCGGGTGTTGCGTCAGTGACCTTTTGGGTCAGGTGAAGCAGGCCCGCATCAGACATTGGAGACAGCGCCCAAGAATCGGCATCGTAGACCTTCCCGCCGATGCGGGCCTGGGTCCCTTCGTTGTTCACAGACTCCAGGCAGTGGCGTGCAGTGAGCACCCACTGGTCGGCAACCAGCGTTCCGGTGCAGTCACCGAAATTGCCGATTTTGCCAATCTTCAGCGCGGCCACAGAACTGCTTTCAGCATTCGCAGGTGCGGGTTCGCCGTTTTCCAATGCAAGAGCTGGGGCTGCAGATAGAAGCAGGGTGCTGCTAACAATTGCTGCGATGGAAAAAGATGTTTTCTTCACGGTTATTTCCCTTTCCCAGAAGGAACAATGGCCTTGATTGCGGTGGCAACGAGTTTTTCGGCAGGGCCCTGTCCGACAAATTTCTTCCAGAGGCTAGCAATGACGAGGAAGAATACGATGAAACCTGCTGCGGACAACGTGGAATGCAATACAACATTCTGCTGCCAATAAAACGCGGTGAGAACGTGCAGGATGTAGATAGTCAGTGACATTGTTCCCATAGCCGCGAATGGGTAAACCACAGCTGGGAAGCGGTCGCCTACGAAAAGGCACAAGTGCAGCACAATGGCGGCAACTGCGACGGAGAGGATGATTTCTCCGAAGACGCCAGTGTGTCCGGTAAAGCGGAGCCAGCCAGCAATCTCTGGATCAAATCGGAAGTACATGCCGACGGCAGTGACGACAACGCTGACAGCGGTAACAATCCAGCTCAACCGAGTATTAGTGCTCGTCTCAGAGGTGGAAGTGCTTTGCAGGCGACCGCGCAAGTAGACGTCGTAAAGCAGCATGCCGCCGATGAAATATGCAATCCACGCGAGTAGCGGATAGATCTGTGGCAGCGTCATAGGCGCGTACTTGATTGTGGCGGCGATGGTTGCGGCGATGAAGAAGCCGACTCGCCACCAGGTTCCGAGCGCTGGCATCCAGGAAACCAGCATCATTACCAGGCCCATGATGACGAGGACCACCTGAATTTCTCCACCGACCGGCAATAGTGCCAGGCCGATGAGAATGATCAGGGCACCGCGGGTGATTAGACGCAAGAAGGTAGTGCTGCTGTAATTACGGCCGATGATCATCATTGTGGCGCCGGCGATGATGGCGAACAGTGATGAGGGTAGGCCAGAGAGCACAACCTTTGTGCTCCAAAGTAGTGAGGCCATATGGACAATGATCATGCCGATGATGGCGAGTGAGCGCGCTATATCAAGCCCCACGATTCGGGTAGGTTTATTCACCCCAGATTTCTCCTTTACTACAACTTATAGGGAGGTGCTCTTTGGTAAAAAGCACTCTCTACAAATGGCGTATTGAAAACGACTTTCTAGTTGTAGCAGCCGAATCTGACAATACATTAAGTGAGTATGTGTAAAACACGGTGTTTCGTCTGTGTTTTTACTGGGAAACTAGCGCGTTCAAAAAGCCCAGGGGCACGCGTAACCTAGTGGCATGAGATCAATGCTGACGAGTTTCACCTGGGCTGAGGTGCCAGGAGTCTTCCTCGCGTACCTGTTGATTATTGCCATCCCCACCGCTCTCGCTTGGATGGGTGCCGCGTGGCTGGCCAAAAAGTCCGGCGAGCGTATCGCGTTTGGGCACACGATTTTCGTCTTTGTCGCAGCATTTCTAATCTGTTTTTGTACGCTCGCGTGGACGCTCGAGGGCGAATACGACTACTCGCCATGGCAGGTTTTCTGCAGTGGCTTCGCGATGGTCATCCTTACTGCCTCTGCCATGATGCGCGTGCCCGCCCCAACTCTGAACCTTCTGCCCACGTGGTGGGCAGCGGTCGCCGGCTATGCCCTGTGCTGGAGCATCATCGCCGGCACTGACGACACCACCGGGCTTTGGGGAGTCGGTCTGATATTCCTGCTCCTCGGCCTCATCGCAGGCGTTGGCGCAGTCGTGTGGCTTACGCTGGCGATAAGGAGGCTTTTGTTGGATTCTGCCGCTTAGGGATTCTTAGTGGAACGGAGTTCGACAGCTAACTCGTCGATACGGCGCTCGAGGTCATCGCGAATCAGATCCATGCGTTCTTCTCCGTCGATGCCTCGTTTTGAAGGCTCGTCAGTAAGCCAACGCTCGAGTGAGCCTTCAGCGTCCGAGGGGAGCTCTACATGAGCGACATCGCCGATGATGACAACACGATCTGCAGTCTGGAGGAGCGTGGGGTCAATGGGCTTTGGTGATGCACCGTCCATAGAGGCGCCGATTTCTGCAACTGATTTGGCTGCAAGCGCATTGGTAGTAGTTTTGGGGTTCGTTCCTGCTGAAAGGGCGATGAACTGCGTGGCATATTTTGCACGCGCAATGGCCTCGGCCATCTGGGATTTACCGGCATTTGCAACGCAGATGAAAAGTACCTTCGGGATTTCCTTCACTTCAGGACCCTTTTTCTATAGTTTGTCCGGTACGGAAAGGTCATTGGGGAAAAGGCGCGGCCCGAGCCAGCGGGTGACGTAGACAAGTGCAACGAGTACGGGTACTTCAATAAGTGGTCCAATCGTTCCCGCAAGTGCTTGCTGGGACAATGGGCCGAAGGTGCCAATCGCAACCGCAATTGCCAACTCGAAGTTATTTCCGGCGGCCGTAAAGGCAATCGATGCGGAGGTTGCGTAGTTCATGCCCGCGGCCTTGGCCGAAGTGAGAGCGATCGCGAACATGGCGAGGAAGTAGATCACTAGTGGTAGTGCCACTTTCGCAACGGTCCAGGGATTCTCAAGAATCTGCTGTGACTGAAGCGCAAAGAGCAACACGATTGTGTATAGAAGGCCGGCAAGTGCCAATGGTGAGATTTTGGGCAAGTACTCATTTTCATACCAGTCGCGACCACGGGTGCGTTCACCAATTATGCGTGATGCCGCGCCAGCCAGAAGCGGAATACCGAGGAATACCACTACAGATAGTGCGATTGCCCAAAAAGAAAAGGTGGCGGAAGTGGTTTCCAGTCCCAACCAGGAGGGCAGAATCTGCAGGTAGAACCACCCTAGAGCGCCGAACATGAAAATTTGAAATAGCGAGTTGACGGCCACCAATACGGCAGCGACTTCAGTATCGCCGCAAGATAGGTCGTTCCAGACCAAAACCATTGCAATGCAGCGGGCGAGACCGACGATGATCACGCCAGTGCGCAGTTCTGGACTATCACTGAGGAATATCCAGGCAAGGGTGAACATCAGTGCGGGGCCGAGAATCCAATTGAGGAAGACTGTGATGCCCATCAGCTTCCTTGATGTCAAAATTTTGCCCGTTTTGTCGTATCGAACCTTTGCGAGCGGTGGGTACATCATGACCAGCAATCCGATGGCGATTGGTACGGAAATTGTCGTAATTTTTGCCTCTGCCAGCCAGTTCACAAGTGACGGTGCAATTTTGCCCAGAATGAGGCCAATTGCCATTGCAGCTGCAATCCATAGCGGCAAGAAGCGGTCTAGGAAGCTGAGTGACTTTGTAGTCTGTGTCATAGTTTCCGGTGTAATCAATATATCGATGATTGTCAATATATTTAGAGGGGAGGCCGTGTAGCCTCAACGGGTATGGACGAAATCTCAGAATGCTGTGCACTTGGCGGTCGGCCTCTCGACGCGGCGGAAGCGCAGGCTGCGGCAACGCTCTTCAAAGCGCTGGCGCAACCGGCGCGCCTGCAAATTTTGTCTCAGCTCGCTGCCGCTGGCTGTAGTCCGATGACCGTAGGGGAGCTGGCCGCTGTTTCTGGGCTTAGTCAGCCGACGGTGTCGCATCATTTAAAGACCATGGCGGATGCCGGGCTGCTAACTAGGTCTAAGAGTGGACGGGTGGTAACCCATGAGGTACGCCCTGAGGTATTTGCTGAGCTGCGACGTATCCTGGATATCGGTCACGCGGACGGGAGATAGTGAGCCGCTCGTCGCAAATTGCGATAGGTTGGAAAACCCTGTTTACCCGCCCAGGCGCTTGACGACGGCGTCGTGAAGCACCCCATTCGTCGCAACTGCGTCCCCGCCGTGCGGCCCGTCGACTCCCACTAGGGAAGTGAAGTGGCCGCCAGCTTCCTCCACCAGGATCGCAAGCGCTGCCAGGTCCCACAGGGAAACCTCCGGCTCTGCGGCGACATCGACCGCACCCTCGGCTACCAGGCAGTAGGAGAAGAAGTCGCCATAGCCACGCAGGCGCCAGGCGTCATCGGTGAGACCGATGAAGTTGTCGCGCAGGTCGCGCTCGGCCCAGCCGGTGAGCGAAGAGTTGGAAATTGAGCAGTCCGCGATGTCTGCCACCTTCGAGACCTCAATGCGGCGCTGAGCGGCTTCCCGGCCACCGACGTGGGTGCGCTTGAATGCGCCGTCGCCCTTGGATGCCCACCAGCGACGGCCCAGTGCTGGGGCAGAGACTACGCCGACAACCGGCTTGCCGTCCTCCAGCAGGGCAATCAAGGTGGCCCAGACCGGGACATTGCGCACGAAGTTCTTGGTGCCGTCGATGGGGTCGATGACCCACTGACGGCCCTCAAACACAGCTTCGCCGCCGAATTCTTCGCCGAGAACTTCATCGCTCGGGCGCTTGTCCGACAGAATCTCGCGGAGCAGCTTCTCGCACGCGATATCGGCATCGGAGACCGGAGTCAGGTCGGGCTTGGACTCGACGATTAGATTGGCCGCCTCGAAGCGGGACATCGTGAGGTCGTCGGCTGCGTCGGCAAGCGAGAGTGCGAGGGCGAGATCTTCGGAGTAAGAGGTGGTCATGGCCGAAATTCTAGCGCAGAACCTCACTCAGCTCTGCGACCTGGCCACTCGAGCCCGCAAGCTTCCAGCGCCCCACCGACGTACATTCGCCGCCTGCGCCCGAGATAAGCGCATACCCAGGCAGCCAGTCCCAGGCTGCGACGTCGCGCTGGAACCATACGCCGATGCGGCCGTCGGCAACGCCTGCCATATCCACCGACGCTGAGCCCAGCATGCGCCAGGTAGCGCTGCGGGACACCGCATCCAGCCAGGACTTTGTAGCCGTGGCCTCGGATTCCTCGCTCGAGCTCACCACCGTGGTGTGGAGGTAGGTCGCTGCGCAGACTTCCGAGAGGGGGCGGTCAGTGACCCGGAGGTCATCAACAGTGCCATCGAGGTTGATACGAGTGGTCGGGAGATTGGGGCCACCAATCCAGCTCTCGCCCGTTGCCGGGCGGTGCACCGCGCCGAGGACGACCTCATCCGGATTGTTCGCATCGCCCATAACCAGCGCCAATGCGCTGCACCAGTAGTCCGAACCAGTGGTGAAGTTGTAGGTGCCATCGACAGGATCGATCACCCACGTGCGACCAGACTGGGACTCCTTCGCGGACCCTTCCTCGCCAAGAATGCCGTCCTCCGGGCGGAGCGCGGCCAAAGCCTCGACGACGAATTTCTCCGCTGCGCGGTCGGCCGCGGTGACGACGTCGGAAATCGATGTCTTGTACTCCGTGACCAGGCCTTCGTCGCGCATGCGAGCAGCAATGGCAGCGGCACGCTTCACGATGGCAACCGCAACACTGGTATCCGATGCCACAATCGACTCGGACACTTGGGCGAGAAAGAGTTCTAGGTCCTGGCTGGAATCTTGGTGCGGGTCTTGGCTGGAATCTTGGCTGGCGGTGGATTCAGACATACGTCCTATTGTGCACCGAAACAGGCGGTATAGCTAAGGTAGTACCCGTGAACCCGGATCTGAATGCTGACCTCAAAGAACTCGACGCGACGCTGACCACCATTGAGAAGGTGGTCGATGTCGACGAGCTTTCCGACCGGATCAGGGAGTTGGAAGCCCAGGCCGCCGATCCGTCGCTGTGGGATGACCCCGACCACGCGCAGCAGGTCACCAGTGCACTGTCGCAGGCGCAGGCGAAGAAGAAAAAGATCGACTCGCTGCGCGGGCGCCTCGACGATCTCTCCGTGATGTATGAACTCGCGGAAGAGGAGGGCGACCCCGACGCCGTCGAGATGGCCGATGCCGAACGCGCTGAGCTGCGTGCCGACATCGAATCCCTCGAGGTCACGACGATGCTTTCGGGGCCTTACGACGAGCGCGAGGCGGTCATCAACATCCGCTCCGGTGCCGGTGGCGTGGATGCCGCTGACTGGGCCGAGATGCTCATGCGCATGTACCTGCGCTGGGCCGACAAGCACGGGCATAAGGTCGAGGTTTACGACACGTCCTACGCTGAAGAGGCCGGTATTAAGTCCGCTACTTTCGTCGTCCATGGCGAGTACATGTACGGCACCCTCTCGGTCGAACAGGGCGCGCACCGGCTGGTTCGTATTAGTCCTTTCGACAACCAGGGCCGCCGCCAAACTTCCTTCGCTGAGGTCGAGGTGCTGCCGGTTGTGGAGGAAACGGATCACATCGACATCCCCGAGTCAGATTTGCGTATCGACGTCTACCGCTCCTCCGGCCCAGGTGGGCAGTCGGTGAACACCACGGACTCCGCGGTCCGGCTTACGCACGTCCCGACCGGCATCGTGGTGACTTGCCAGAACGAGAAGTCCCAGCACCAGAACAAGGCATCTGCCATGCGAGTTCTGCAGGCGAAGTTGCTGGAGAAGAAGCGCCAGGAAGAGCGCGCGGAGCTGGATGCTCTCGGCGCAGGCGGCAATGCCTCGTGGGGTAACCAGATGCGCTCCTATGTGCTGCACCCGTACCAGATGGTCAAGGATCTGCGTACCGAATACGAAGTCAACAACCCACAGTCGGTCCTCGACGGTGACCTCGACGGTTTCATCGAGGCCGGTATTCGCTGGCGCATGGCTCAGCAGTCCGAAGGCGAGTAGCGCTAGAAGGGCGGTTCGTCTTCGGGCGCTTCCGGTGCCTCGGGTGTTTCCGGTGTGGTGGGTTCGTCGGCTTCTCCGTTTCTCTCGTTTTTGTTCATTCCCAGTTCTTCGCGAGCCTGATTTGTCAGCTCCTGTGATTCGCGGAGGTGTTCCAACCTCTGCTCGTTGTATTCCTTGAGTGTCTGTGCTTTCTTTGTCTTGCGCAGGTCGAAAGAGTAGCGACCGTGGCCGGAGAGCGGTCCTGATTCTGTGCTGATAAGCGCAGCTTTTTCGGTGCTTTGATCAGTGACGGAGGTCCAGTACTCCACGCCGTCGATATCGCGCACGACATTCCAAAGACCGGCCGTTTTTAGATTGTGGTGGCGGCGGCATAGGCAATGGAGGTTAGGCGTTTCGGTTTGGCCACCTTCTTCGGGATTCTCGTGGTTATACGACTGAATGTGGTCGATGTCGCACTTCGTTGCATCGACATCGCATCCGGGAAAGCGGCAGGTGCCGTCTCTACCTTGGACGTAAGTACGCTGTCGCTCTGTTGGCGAGTACTTTTCCGTTTTCTCGTCCGCTAGTAGCCGAATGCTAGTGACTCGATCGAGCCAGGATTCAGTGGCGATTTTGTTGATCCACCCCAGACCGCCGATCCATGCCTCCTGCGGCTTGTCTTGAGTAAGTGGGCAGTACAGATTCAATGTGGCGGTGACCTGAGCAGTCCCGTGCAGAAGGTGTGAAAAAGCCTCGACGAAGTCGCAGTCCTGATCAGCGGTAATTTCTTCCAAGACTTTCTGAAACTCAATTGCCCGCTCAGGCATCAGTTCCATGGTGACTTCAGTGAGGTTGTTCTTTAACTCGAACTTTATAGATTCGCCAGCTTTTTGCTCGATGCCTTTTTGAAACGAAGTAATCGGCGGGTCGTACTCATTTTTAGGGCGCAATAGCGGGCTGACTTCATTAATAAATCGCTGAATATTCTGTTGAAGACTCCGAACTCCGCGAAGAACTTCACCATTGACTCTCGGCGTGATCAGTTCGAGGAGATGGTCTTCGAAATATTTCACAGTAGAGGAGTCATCCAAGGGGAGGATGGCTGTGGCAATGACCCGCATGTGGGGAAGCGGTAGCTGTGCGCGTTTGAGCAGAAGCTCTTTCAACCGCGGGAGCCGCTCTAGCTGCATCCCGATATCGATGTACTGGAGTGTTCTCCCACGTGACATGCCAAGAGCTGGAGCGATTTTGGCGATGTAATCTTCGACATCTTTTGTTGAAGAACAGGGAACACAAGCAAGGGCAAGCTTCAAGTCAGCTCGATTGCGGTCAATTCCAAGACGTGCTGGTGCTGTTTGAGAAATCTCATGGTGAAAGCGTGGCGCTGTTGCTTCCATCGCCGCAGTGTAAGTGCGTTTGCGTGGTATATTTTCCCCGCTGGCCATTGTTGAATCCCCCTGAAAGATAAGGCCTGGACGTTGAAATGTTGGAATAGGGAAGAGGTAGGGAAAGTATTTTCGACTAGCTCTGAGTGTTAACTTTCCGAGCTTCAAGCAGCTCGGCGATGCTATTCGGTGTTTTTAATCCTCGTGTTTAATCTTTCATGGCTCATTGTAATCGAACAGGCAAGCGAATTAAAGGGGTATTTAAAGATTTTTGGGGAAAATAATTTCGAATGCCGCTATGGCGTGAGCTTTCGTGCAGTCGCGCGCTCTGGGGTAGCGTTCGACGCCGCCTGTTCCCGCAATCCCGTCACGGCGACCAATTCCACGCATTCCAGAGTGACTTGAGTGGCTTAAGTGATTAGAGTGTCTACTTATGATCACTTTCGACGGGGTTACCAAGTCCTACTCGACTTCTAGCCGACCAGCTCTCGACGACGTTTCAGTCCACATAGATAAAGGTGAGTTTGTCTTTCTCATTGGACCGTCGGGCTCTGGTAAGTCGACCTTCCTGCGCCTTATGGTGCGTGAAGAGAAAGTGGATTCAGGAAAACTGACGGTTGCAGACCAGGATCTAACCAAGATTTCTCGTCGCAACATCCCTAAATTGCGTCAAAAAGTGGGGTATGTCTTCCAGGACTTCCGCCTGCTGCCAAAGAAGACGGTGTACGAAAATGTCGCGTTCGCGTTGCAGGTAATTGGCAAGCCGAAGGCGAAAATCGACAAGGCAGTTCCGGAAACGCTCGAAATGGTCGGGCTCTCGGGCAAGGAAAACCGCTACCCGCACGAGTTGTCTGGTGGTGAGCAGCAGCGCGTCGCCATTGCTCGCGCCTTCGTCAACCGCCCGCTCATCTTGCTTGCCGACGAGCCCACCGGCAACCTCGACCCAAGCACCTCCGGTGACATCATGCTCCTGCTTGACCGCATCAATCGCATGGGCACGACCGTTATTGTGTCGACTCACGACAACGATGCCGTGGACTCCATGCGTCGCCGCGTGCTGGAGCTGGAGCTGGGGCGTCTCGTGCGTGACGACGCCACGGGTGTTTACGGCCTGAACAACTAGCAGACAGTCCATCGGTAGAAGAACTCATTCGAAAGGTATTACTGACCTATGAAGACTCGCTTTGTCCTCGGTGAGGCTTTCTCCTCCTTGGGCCGAAACATCACGATGACCATCGCGATGATTATTACGACTGCGGTGTCGTTGGCGCTGCTTGCGACGGGCATCCTGGTTACTGAGCAGACCAGCCGCACGAAGGATCTCTATCTCGATCGAGTAGAAGTGCAGATTGAGCTGAATGAACAAATCTCCGCCGAAGACCAAACTTGCTCCTCGCCGGAGTGCGCTGACGTCGTCGGCAAGCTTGAAGAGGCTGACGGCATTGATTCGGTGACCTTCCGAAATCGTCAGCAAAACTTTGACCACTTCGTGGAGATGTTCAAGGACAGTGACCCCGTGCTCGTGGAAAATGCGACGCCGGAGTCGCTGCCGGCTGTCGTGATGGTGCGTTTGAGCGATCCGACCGATGTCAGCCCGCTCGATCCGATTCGGGAGCTGCCACAGGTCGACCACGTTACTGACCAGCATGAAGAGATCGGTACTGCAGCTCAGAACTTGGATTCGGTGCGAAATGCGACCTTCCTGCTGGCTGCGGTGCAGGCCGTTGCCGCTGTGTTCCTGATTGCGAACATGGTGCAGATTGCGGCGTTCTCGCGTCGTAAGGAAGTTGAGATTATGCGCATGGTCGGTGCCAGCCGTTGGTTCACGCAGGCGCCGTTCGTCCTCGAGGCTGTGATTGCGTCGCTGATTGGTGGTGTGCTGGCCATTGGTGCGCTGTTCCTGGGCAAGGCGACGGTCATCGATCCGGCGCTGAGTAACCTGTACAAGGCACAGCTCCTGGCGCCGCTGACCAACGGCGATATCGGTGTGGTGGCGCCGATCGTGGTCGTTATTGGCATGGTCTTCGCTGGGCTTGTTGCGCAGGTCACGCTGCGTCTTTACTCACGCGACTAGGGTTGCAAAAAGGTTAGCTATTAGGCCCCGCGGTTAAACCCGGCGAATAGGGTCGTCGCGCCCTGCCGGGTAAACTGTGGACTATGAATAATGACGACGTCCAGCGCCCACCGAAGCTCGACAAGAAGGCTTATGAGGCCGAGCTTAAAAAGCTCCAGGCAGAGCTCGTCGAAATGCAGCAGTGGGTAGTAGAAACCGGTGCCCGAATTGTCATCGTGATGGAGGGGCGTGACGCTGCCGGCAAGGGGTCGGCCATTAAGCGCATCACGCAGTACCTGAACCCCCGTACCTGCCGTGTTGAGGCTCTGCCGGCCCCAACTAGCCGTGAGCAGGGTCAGTGGTACTTCCAGCGGTACGTCGAAAAGCTGCCGACTGCTGGTGAAATCGTGATTTTCGACCGCTCCTGGTACAACCGTGCCGGCGTTGAGCGGGTCATGGGCTTCTGCACCTCCCAGGAGTACCGTCGCTTCTTGCATCAGGCGCCGATTTTTGAGCGTCTGCTGGTCGAAGATGGCATTATCCTGCGTAAGTACTGGTTCTCTGTGTCGGACGAGGAGCAGGTTGCCCGCTTCAAGTCCCGCCGTGAGGATCCGCTGCGCCGCTGGAAGCTCTCGCCGATGGATTTGGAGTCCATCACCCGCTGGGAGGATTACTCCCGTGCAAAGGATGAGATGTTCATCCACACCGATATCCCGTCCGCACCGTGGTTCACGGTTGAGTCTGAGGATAAGAAGCGTTCGCGTATCAATGTCATCAACCACCTGTTGACGACCATTCCGTACGAGCGCATTCACCGCGATGTTCCGGAAATCCCGGAGCGTCCGGAGTCGGAGGGAAGCTACGAGCGTCCGCCGCGCACGGAGTTCCGCTATGTGCCGGACGTTGCCGCCAATCTCGAGGCTGACCGCGTAAAGGGCGCAGGCAAGTCCGATAAGAAGGGCAAGAAGCACAAGAAGGGCAAAAAGGACAAGAAGAGCAAGAAGAAGTAGCTCCTTAGTCTCAGTGAGGTTCTGGTCGTCAGAACCTTCGCAGCAGAACCTTCCCGTCAGAACCTTTCCCTGGTTAGTTATCTGTGTCACACTGGGTGACATGACTGCTACTGATAACGGTTCTGGCACTGCACGCACCGAGGTCGATGAGCCGAAGGTGCTGCGAGAAGTCCACGGGCGATCTGGTCACCTTCGGCTGAATAGGCCGAAGGCACTTAATTCGCTCGATTTGGATATGGTCACCGAGGTCGTCGAGGGGCTCCGCGCATGGCGTGACGACGACTCGGTGGACCACATTGTTGTTTCATCCGGTCACCCCAAGGCGTTTTGTGCCGGTGGTGATGTGCGCGCAGTTCGGCAGGCTGTGCTCGATGGTGTTCCGGAGCAGGGGGAGGAGTTTTTCCGGGATGAGTACGAGATGAACGCGATGATTGCGGAATTCGCGCAGTCCAAGCCATATATCGCGATTATTGATGGCATCGCTATGGGCGGTGGCCTTGGTGTTTCCATGCACGGCTCCCACCGAATCGTGACCGAGCGTGCCAGCGCTTCCATGCCAGAAATGGCAATCGGCTTTATTCCCGACGTTGGAATTACCCACTTTTCGCAGCATGTGAACACGCGGTTAGGAGGGCCCTCGTCGGCAATCGCGAGGTTTACCGGGCTGACCGGTTACCGCCTAACTGCGGCGGACATGCTGTGGTCTGGATGGGCGACACATGCGGTGCCATCCGCGCAGCTGGACGAGTTTGTTGCGGCTCTGGACCGCGATGGAATTGATTCGGCGCTCGCGGAGTATGCGCTCGATGTGGACTCAGCTGAGGCTCGTGATCTGCTCGGGGATCCGCAGTTGGCCGAGTGGAGCGACTGCATTGAGGCTTGCTTTGGGGCTGATACCTGGGCGGAGATTGAGCGAGCTCTCAACGAAGCCGCTGAGGCGGGCTCTTGTGCATCGTCAACAGTGGAGACTTTTCGCGACCTGCTGGCACCCGCCAACCCGGAAAGTCTCGTAGCGGCCGTGGAACTCTATGCGGCTAACTCGGCCCACGAGGTCACCTTGCAGGAGGCGCTAGACCGGGAGATGAAGCTTGGCGCTTACATGCGTCAGCACCCCAATTTTGCCGAAGGCGTGCGGGCGGTTTTGGTGGACAAGGACCGCGACGCCACCTTCAAGCCCGCCTCCGTTCAGGAGGTCGATGTCGAGGGGATTCGTCAGCACCTGAGCTAAATAAAACTGTGACGGCCAGTCGTCGGCGCGAAATCATCGGCAATCATGGCCGCCAATTCGAGATAACTCTGGGTGGTGGCGGGCTGGAGATTGTCCAGCTCGATATTGGCACCATTCGCGATATGCGGATCGTAGGGGATGACCTGTACTGCGCGGCAGCGCTGGGCAAATAACTCGTGCACGGTCTCTGTGGACAGTCCCTGTTTATTTAGCTCGTTGACCACCACGACAGTGGTAGAGACCAGCCGTTCGAAGCCGTGCGCTGAAAGCCAGTCCAATGTCGTCCAGGCGCTTTTCACGCCGTCCAGTGCAGGCGTGGTGACCAGCACCAGACAATTGGCCGCAGACAGAATCGAAGCGGAGATGGGCTGCGTCAGGCCGGTACCGCAGTCTGTCAGACTCACGTTGTAATGCCGCCGAAGGATGTCGAGGGCCGCGCAGTATTCGCCGTCGGAAAGCGCGATCGTCGATGTCGGATTTTGGTCGCTGCCGACAACCTCCAGCCGTGACGGCGTGTGTGATGTATATGCGCGGACCTGCGCGTATTTGTCCGTATCCGGGGCTCGGAGCAGATCGCGAATAGATGCGGGATTGGCTGCGGTGACGCGTGCACCGAGGGTGCCAAAGTCCGGATTCGCGTCGATTGCGACGATTCGGTCACTGCGCAGGCTTGCAAGCGTGGCGCCCAGGCACATGGTTGTCGACGTCTTGCCAACGCCGCCCTTCACGCTGATAACAGCGATGTTGTAGTCACCGTAGATAGGCTGTCGCACCCGCTCTATCAGCTCGCGTTGCTTGCGTGCCGACGATGATTCCCGCGGTGAAATTGCGCCCCAGGTGGCCTTATGAACCCAGCTGCGCCAGCCCGACTGTGGTGCCTGCCGCGAGTTCAGGCTAGCGGCCAAGTCTGAGACGGAAACTGCGTGATTGACTGCGTGTTTGGTGGAAGCCATAGACTTCATCCCCTCCCCAAAAATCCCCAAAGTATGTCCCCGCCGTCGTTTTTACCACGCAGCCAGGACGACGGCGACTCCAAAGAAGGCATCGAGAATTCCGACCTGTTTCGGAGTCCACGGCCGAGCGCGGCGAGCGCCGGAGATTGGCATGGTAAAAGACCTGATGAGAAGCCCAATTGCGACGATGGGCACACCGATGCTGATGAGGTTCCGGTCGTGGAGGAGGAGCCACCCGATGATGGCCACGGCGGTAATGAGAACGTGATACGTGACCGAGCCAATGAGCCACTGGCGGTTGCCGCGCTTGCGAATCATAGTTTTTACATAGGGCACGGTGCCGACGAAATATCCAGCGTAGATAGCCGCAATTGCCCAAGCTTTCGGGGTTGGTCCGGCGATGATAGGCACCATGAGGCTAGCGGCCAGAACGGTGGAGACACCAGAGAGAAGTGAGCGCGGTCGGCGGCGGTAGGTCTCCCAAATAGCGATAGCGGCAAGAGGGGCAATGAGGGCGACCCAGGTGAGGAGGGAAACGTCGGCAAGCAGTGTGATGCAGCCGGCGACGGCAGTGAGCGCGGTGTACGTGGCGGCGGGTGCGAGGTGGCGGCGTTGGCGACGAGAGCGGAGCCAGACGCTCACGGCGAAGAATGCGAAGTAGCCGAGCAGCCAGGTCGCGGTGACGGCAAGGCCTGTCCATGTGGGGGTGAGGGCGAGAGCGGTCAGCGGGGGAATGGTGACCATGAACCAGGCGCCGTGCTGGTCCGGAACCCAGCCAGCGGAGCGCTTGTGATGGGAGCGGCGGGCGGGGCGGGGAGGACGTGGTTGGCGGGGCTTTTGGCTCATACTACGCATTGTAGATGCGTAATTATGTCGGGGCTGTATTAGAACCTCATATTGAAACCTCATTGAATAAAATGCACATGCGCGCAAGGCGACAGTGCTAACGTTGAACTCGCATTCTCAGGGCGAGGTGAAATTCCTCACCGGTGGTGATGCTGCGGCTGACGCAGACAAGTCCACGAGCGCCCTACCTGTGGCCAGAAGGGTCGTCAGGTAGGGGACAAGCAGATTTCGGTTGGAATCCGAAACCGACGGTCATAGTCCGGATGAAAGAGAAGGAGTTGAATAATTCGTGGAATACGTGTCGGATTTTTTGGTGGGTTTCCTCACTGCACAGCTCAGTGTGGCGGGAGCACCAATCTTGATTCGTGAAATTGTCGGTAACCTCTTTGGCCTGGCGTGTGCCTTCCTAGGTATGAAACGGAAGGTATGGGCTTGGCCGGTCGGCATTATCGGAAATGCCTTGCTGTTTACCGTCTTCCTCGGCGGAGTTTTCCACACGCCACAAAATCTTGATCTCTATGGCCAGGCTGGGCGTCAGGTCATGTTTATCGTCGTCAGTCTCTACGGGTGGTTCAGCTGGGTCAAGAGCCGCAATCAGAGCGGTGACGAGGTCGCAATTGAGCCGCGGTGGGCGACGGCATCGGAACGCATTGGGATGATTACCGTGGCTATCTTCGCCACTGTGATTTGTGCCAATATCTTTGAGATGCTGGGCTCGTGGGGGCCATGGGCCGATGCCTGGATTTTCGTCGGTTCGATGTTGGCGACCTGGGGTATGGCCCGCGGGTGGAACGAATTCTGGCTAATTTGGATTGCCGTTGACGCCGTGGGAGTGCCGTTGCTGCTCAAGGGTGGCTACTACCCGTCGGCGGCGCTGTACCTCTTCTACGGATGCTTCGTTATTTGGGGCTTTGTCTCCTGGGTTCGCCTCGAGCACCAGAGCGACAGTGACCAGCAGAAGAGCTCCGAGACCGACCAAGTACCGGCTTTGGCAGCAGCCGAGCGGTAGGATAGTCCAGGTGAGCTTCCGACCAGATAACTCCCGTACCAACCGCGCCCATCAAGCCGAAGAGCGTGCCCGCAGTCTCGTGCAGGACGTCCTCGACCGCGAGGAGCGGGTACGCAACAATCTGGCCAGCGCTGATGTCGACCCGTGGACGATGCGCTTCGTCGTCGATGAGTCGATTTCTGAGGGCGCAATCATCACCTGGCGCAATGAGGCCACTCGTGCCCGCCGCATCATGCGCCGCTATGACATTCAGCGGGGCTACCGCGAGAAGTTGCGCGAAGTTGAAAAGCGCATCGATGCCATGTTGCACCTCGCGGAATCGCTGGAGGAGTCGTGGGACGCCGCGGCACACGCCTCGAAGAGGCTTTCCGACGCGGAGGCCCGCGATGTCGCAGCCTTTGAACGTGAGCGCGAGCGGCAAAATGACGCGGCAGAGACTAAGCGGCAGCGTGAGGAGAAGGTCCGCAAGTTCCGTCGGAAAGCGGAAAATATTGCTACCGACGCGTGGGACGCGGGCCGTGACGCGCTGGAGAAGCTGCCGCCGCTGTCGTCTTCGCTGAAGGACATCGCGGCTAAGTTCCGTTCGCGGGGCTCGGAGGAGGAACCGCGCGAGGTACGGCGGGCAACAGCCCGCGACCTGCGCAAGGAGCCCCCGCTGCCGGAGGACTAGCGCTCCTCAGCTTTAGCTGCCTGGACTACCTCAGCGAGCTTGGAAATCTCCTCGTGAGAGGGGCGGATATCCGGATGCGTGCGACAGTAGTCCAGCAACAAATAGCCAGCTGTGCGAATGCGACGATGCCC
Organism: Corynebacterium sp. 239_CJEI; assembly: GCF_001055995.1. NCBI lineage: Bacteria > Bacillati > Actinomycetota > Actinomycetes > Mycobacteriales > Corynebacteriaceae > Corynebacterium > Corynebacterium sp. 239_CJEI. The sequence continues at coordinate 20,180 of NZ_JVOW01000028.1, forward strand.
ATCCCAGTGTGGAGTGGCGATTTCGGGGTCGTTGGTGGCCAAAGACGAGATGGCCTGGCGCTCACTGAGCAGCTCGTACTGGAGATCTCGACGAATATCGAGCGCCTGATTCGGAGTACCGGTTAGCAGCGCGCCGAGAAGAGCGCCCATCTGTCGATAGCAGCGCGGAATATGACGCAGGTAGTGCTTTTCAATGCTCTCGGTTGGCCAGAAGTGCAGGACAGCGAGAGCCAGCGCGCAGGCGATACCGACTTCCAAGACACGATCGGTCACAATCGGTGCGAGTTCGCCAGCGACGTTTCCGCCCAGCAGCAGCGCCAATGGAGTGGTGACGATTGTCGTCAGCGCATAGTTCTTCACCACGAGAACCTCCGCGCCGAATTGGCAGGCTGCAAGCGCGATAAGTAGCGTCCAGCTGTCCAGGCCAAAGGAAAAGAGCAGCGCATAGAGGAAAATGCCGATAATCGAGCCCACCATGCGGTGAATCCCTCGGATCGAACCAGCGGTGCGGTCGGGACCCCACTGCAGAGTCATCAATGCGCTGACCACCGCCCAGTCAGGCCGGTCGAGACCGACAAGCACGCTAATGAGACCAGCTAAGCCACCAGTAATAGCAACCTTTGCCGCAGTCATTGACGCATGGGAATAGCGATCGAAAGAGCGGAAGATTCGGTAACTCACGCTTGGTCGCGCGAGTGGAATGGTTGTCTGTGTCTCGTCGAAGAGGTTAGGCGTGTCCACGATGTCCACAGCGCTGCCGTGCACGCCCAAGCGTCCGCGAATAGCAATCAGCCGCTGATGAGCAGCAATGACACGGTTGACCAGTTCTGTATGGGAAGGCCTGACGATTTTGCTGCCACGGATGATGCCTGCGTCGGCAAGCGATTCCCATGCGTCAGTGAGTGCAGTTTGCGCCTGATGATGAACGGCGAACGATGTCGAGTCTGACTTTTCCATCGCATCGATGGCTGATTCAAGGGATTCGACAGCTGCCATCTCGGGGCCATGCGGATTCCACAACCGCGGTGCCATGCCGATGACTATCGCGGAAAGCACGCCAACGGTAGCCCACATGGCGGTTTCCACCGGGTTGAAGCCGAGGCGGGCGATCATTGTTGTGCCGCCGGAGACCATCACAATAAAAAATGAACCCGGCGGTGGCAGGCGCAGTGCGTTTTGAATAAAAGCGCCGATGGTGGCCAGTATCGTCGTAAAAAGCGCAATGAGCAGCAGCCATAGATTGCTGCCGCCGGAAGCGATCTCACCGTGGACCACTGATCCGACAAAACTGCCGGACATAACTCCGGCGATCAGGCATAGCCCGGCGATGGCCATCACGCGCAGACGACTGCGGTAGGGGTGGCCTTCGCCATAGATGACCACGCACCCACCAGCGGCGATAAGGAGCATCTCCGAGCCATGTCCGGTGAGAAGTGCCACGGCACCCGGCAGGAATAGCGCGAGTGCTGCGCGGAGGGCACCTGGCCATCTCTGCGCACGGGAGTGGAAGGCAGTAAAAAGTTGCCATGCACTTGGTTGTGGAGGAAGCTCAACCGTTTGGCTCAATGTTGGTGAAATCTCCTTAAAACTCTAGTCAGCGACCAGCGTCTCGAGCGTGAACTCCGGGTGCTCCTTCTCAATGAAGGACAGCTTCCACTTGTCGCCGAAGAGGGCGATGAGGGCGCCGTCGGAACGCGTGAAGATCTCCACGCCGCGCTGCTTTGCCAGCTCAGGCGCGGTCTCTTCGTCCGTGCGGCGGGCGACGGAGTAGGGGATGGGCTCGGCGATGGTCTCGACGTTGTACTCGTTTTCCATGCGTGCCATCATGACCTCGAACTGCATCGGGCCGACCGCGGCCATCACCGGGGCGGCATCGCCGCGGGTATCGTTGCGCAGAATCTGCACCACGCCCTCGGCATCGAGCTGATCGACAGCTTTGCGGAACTGCTTGTACTTGCCCAGGCTCTTGGCGCGCAGAGTGCGGAAGTGCTCGGGCGCGAACTGCGGCATCGGCTTGAATTGAACCTTGCGGCCCTCGTAGATCGTGTCACCCGGCGCCAGTGAACCCGCATTGACCAGGCCGACAATGTCGCCCGGGTAAGCCGTCTCCACAGTCGAACGTGTCCGGCCGAAAACGGTCAAAGCATACTTTGTGGAGAAAGTACGTCCCGACTGCGCATGCGTGACCTGCATGCCGCGGTCAAACTCGCCAGAGACAACGCGCATGAAGGCCAGCTTGTCGCGGTGGTGCGTATCCATACCCGCCTGCACCTTGAACACGACGCCCGAAAAATCATCCGTCGGTTCGCGCTTTTCGACGATAGCCCCCTGGCCGCCAGCCGCTGCAGCGGCAACGGCAGCCGGGTCGGACTCGCGGGCACCAGGTGCCGGAGCCAGCTCGCAGAGAGTGTCCAGGATCTGGTGGACACCCCAGTTCAGCATGGCGGAGGCGAAAATCACCGGAGAGGTGTCGCCAGCGAGGTACATCTCCTGGTCGTGGTCAGCGCTATCGGCGGAAAGTAGCTCGGACTCCTCGGCTGCCGTCTCCCAGGCGTCGCCCTGCTCTGCGGAGGCCTCATCTGGGGTGAGGTGACGCTCAGCGGCAATAGTGGCGCCACCGGCAGTGCGCTCGAAGCCGATGAACTGCTTGGCTTCGCCGTCCTCACCACGCTCCAGCAGACCGCGGAAGTCGCCGGCCTCACCAACTGGCCAGTACAGCGGAGTCGGTTGCAGTCCAATCTCCGCGACAATCTCATCCATCAACTCCAGGGGAGCCTTACCCGGGCGGTCCCACTTGTTGATGACGGTGACGATGGGAATTCCGTTGGACTTACAAACCCGGAACAGCTTCAACGTCTGAGGCTCGAGACCCTTGGCACCGTCGACAAGCATGACAGCGGCGTCGACAGCGGTGAGCACACGGTAGGTGTCCTCGGAGAAATCAGCGTGACCAGGCGTATCGACGAGATTGATCATGTACGGCTCGCCGTCGTGCCCCTCTGGCTGGTACTCGAACTGCAGCGCGGAAGAGGCAATCGAGATGCCGCGATCCTTCTCCATGTCCATCCAGTCGGACACAGTCGACTTGCGGCCGGCCTTGCCGTGGACAGCACCGGCTTCGTTAATGACATGAGCATGTAGCGCCAGCGCCTCGGTGAGCGTGGACTTACCGGCATCCGGGTGTGCGATGACGGCGAATGTGCGGCGGCGTGCGGCTTCTTCGGCGAGAGTGGTCACAGGGAAACTACGCTTTCCTTAAAAAGAAAATCGGAATAAGGGAATCGGGTTCAACCTTTCTAACTTACCGCTCCAGTGGGGTAAGGGGTCAATTGCAGTTAGAGGTTGAACAGCTCGCGCAGCGTCGTGATGACGCCTTCCTCCGCGTTCGACGGTGAGATGTCGGTGGCGCGGCGTTTGATTTCCGGGTGACCGTTGGACATGGCAAACGAACGGCCTGCGTGGTCGATGAGCTCGAGATCATTCAGGTAGTCAACGAAGCAGACAGTTTCGGCAGGAGAGACACCTAGGGCCTCCTGCAGGGCGGCGAGTGCCGTGCCCTTGTTGGTGTTGGCATCGATGAGGTCGACCCAGTGGGCACCGGAGACTACCGCGCGCAAGTGCGAGCTTTGGGAACGCAGGTAATCGGCCGATTCCTCTTCGACGGAGTAAGGATCAAAGGCGGCAATTTTGACGATGCCGTCCTCGGCGGCAGCGGCGATGACATCATCGACCTTCTGCAGCTTCAGGTAGTACTTGGCGGCCTCGTTGAACTGCAGCTGCTGAACTTCCTCCGGAATATTGAAATGCGGCGGGAAAAACTCCACGTATGCGCTGGCAGCGCCGCAGATAATAACCGACAGGGGAGTACGGCCCGCCGCCACACGGTTGTCGTTGAACTGGCGGATCGCGTGTACCAACTGAGTGACGATGTCGTGGTCGATACTGGTAACCGAAACCACCTCGCCCGCATCCGCGACATAGTTGCCGTTTTCCGCAATGATTGGGATGCGGTGTGCAATGGGGGCGAACTGGTCGGCCAGAGTTGCGTACTGGCGGCCCGACGCGGGAGCGAAGTGGACACCGCGGTCGAGCAGCTCCGTGACTACCGGCCAAAAGGACTCCGGGATTTCCTTGTCTTCATTTAGTAGAGTCCCGTCCATATCCGTGACTACAAGGCGGTATGGCGGCTGGGCGGGAGATTGCTGCTGGATATCCAGGGGTTCCGTCATGGCTCTTATTCTAACGGGTAAGTAGGGTTCAATTTTCTTCCTTGAGGTGTCTCCCGGTGTCTCCCCCGATTGGGTGAAAGCTGGGCCACAATACGGGGTACCCAGTTGAGGGCGATAGCCGGTGAATAGCGTGTGCGGGGTATTTTGAGGGGGAACTCATACTCATTTAAGCCAGGAGGATTTATGTCGGATTCGGCCCCCATCAAGCGCAATGACTGGAATGAGCGCATCAGCCTTGCAGAGCAGATGATCCCCCTCCTGGGACAACTGCGCCGCAACAATGATGTCGTGACTTCAATCTTCGGCCGCCGACTGGAAAACGTTACCGAGACCGGCATCATTAAGTCGCACCGCTACGCCCGTCGCATCACCTCGCAGGAGCTGCCCCTGAGTCAGACCCTGCCGATTCTGCAGGAACTGGTGAAGATGGATCTCGGCACCGCCTCCATTGACCTGGGCGCCCTGGCTACCAGCTTCGAAGAGGAAGGCGGCGATCTGCGCGCATTCCTCGAGCGTGAGCTTGCCGACGTCATCGGTGCCGGGACACAGACCCCGAAGACCGACATTGTCCTCTACGGTTTCGGCCGCATCGGCCGTCTGCTGGCTCGCATTCTGCTGGCTCGTGAGGCACTGTTCAACGGCCCGCGCCTGCGCGCTATTGTGGTTCGCCAGAATGGTGAGGACGACATTGTCAAGCGTGCTTCGCTGCTGCGCCGTGACTCCGTCCACGGTGCATTCGACGGCACCATCTCGGTTGACCGCGAAAACAACATTATTTGGGCAAATGGCACCCCGATTCAGGTCATTTACTCCAATGACCCGGCAACTGTTGACTACACCGCCTACGACATTAACGATGCGATTGTCATCGACAACACCGGTCGTTGGCGTGACCGCGAGGGACTGTCACAGCACCTTCAGTCCAAGGGTGTTTCCAAGGTTCTGCTTACCGCGCCGGGCAAGGGCGATGTGAAGAACATCGTCTACGGAATCAACCACAACATCATCGAGGAATCTGACAACATTTTGTCGGCAGCTTCGTGTACTACCAACGGCATCACCCCGGTGCTGAAGGTCGTCAATGACAAGTGGGGTGTCGAGTTCGGTCACGTCGAGACCGTCCACTCCTTCACCAATGACCAGAACCTGATTGACAACTTCCACAAGGGTTCCCGCCGTGGTCGCGCAGCCACCCTGAACATGGTTCTCACTGAGACTGGTGCCGCAAAGGCCGTCGCCAAGGCTCTGCCGGAGTTCGAGGGCAAGCTGACCGGTAACGCCATCCGCGTTCCCACCCCGGACGTTTCCATGGCGGTGCTGAACCTGACCCTCGACACTGAGGTCGACCGCGACGAAGTCAACAACTACCTGCGTGAGGTTTCCCTCAAGTCCGTTCTGCGCCAGCAGATTGACTACATCCACTCCCCGGAAGTGGTTTCCACCGACTTCGTCGGCTCCACCCATGCTGGCATCGTCGATGGTCTGGCTACCATCGCCAACGGTAAGCACCTGGTGCTCTACGTCTGGTACGACAACGAGTTCGGTTACTCCAACCAGGTCATCCGCATTGCTGAGGAGATCGCAGGCGCTCGTCCGCGGGTCTACCCGAAGCGCAAGCACATCGACGAGCTCTAAGGCGGCGGACCTGAGCTTGAGCTGCTGAGCCCTCGAACGCCCTCTTCCCCCCCCCTCCAAAACCACGGGGGTTGAGGCGATGGGGAGGGCAGGGGAGGGGGACGGGGAGGTTTTTCTGTCCATCGACGACGACCTGGATTCCGCGTATGAGCCGTTCGAGTTGGTGAGGATTGTGATCCTGCCGGAACTGAGCGACGAGGATCTGGTTTTCGGCCTCCAATTCCGGGCCTCCGGCGACATCGAGCACGGGCGGGGGATGAAGATTCGGGAAAGTGATTTCGGGATCGTCGAATACGGCTCGGCGGAAGTGGCCCTGTTCGGCGCCTTGGTGGCGGCGTCCGGCCGCCACTCGGTTCCAATCCGCGTGGGGCCCTATGTGGATTGTCAATAGTCAGGCGGGACTTTCACGTACATCGTATGGGAGGGGTGTAGCCATGACTGATCGCCGGGCCGCATCGTGCGGGCCGGCGGTGATCAGCGCAGCGGTCTACGCAGCCGTGGCGATGGTTCTAGCAGGGATTTCTCGGAAGAACTCACGCCGAGTCAACAGGGCATAGATGTCGTTGCAGCGGCTCCGGGCAAGCCACATCACCGCGGCATTGTGCTTCTGTCCTTCAGCCCGTTTACGCAGGTAGTAGTCGCGCGATGCGGGATGGCAGTGCGACGCGATCCACGCCGATCGAAACATCGCGTTTTTCAACTGTTTATTGCCGGCCCTGGTGGGAAACTCGCCGCGGACCGACGTACCCGACTGCCGGGTGGTCGGTGTGATGCCGGCGTAAGCGGCCAAGTGCGCGGCGTCGGCGAAGTCCTGGCAATCGCCGATGGGCAACACGATGTTAGAGGCGGTCTTGATGCCTACGCCGGGCATCGACATCAAGACCTGGGCAAGAGGGAACGATTCAAGCATCTCCTCGACTTGTCCGGCAATCGTGTCGCGCTGTGCTTGAAGCGCTTTGATGTTCGCCGCCAGCTGGGGAATGACCAATTCTGCTGCCGCAGTGTCGGGTACCGTGACGATTCGCTCGGCAAGGGCGGCGAAAAATGCGTCAACCAGGGCAGCAGGGTCCTTCTTGGCGCGGTTGCGCATCCACTTCAGGACCCGGCCTCGACCTGCGGCGGCCAGTTTTGTCGGACCTTCGTAGTGGATGAGCGAGTCCAGCACCAGCGTGCGGGAGAGAATCTCGCCTGCAAAGACGCGCTCGAGTACGGGGCGAATCTGTGTGAGCACGCTGGGAAGGCGGTTTTTCGTTCGGGGGGAGGCGGGGGTAATTTCAGTAAATTGAGCCTGGCGTAAGCCGATAAGCATTGCCTAACCTAATACTGTTTCAGGTGGTGTCCCCGATCGGGAATCGGCAACGGAAGCGAGGCGGCGACGATGAACGGAAAACGTGGATCGACCGGAGAACCCCTCTCCGGAGGGGGAGCCGGGGACGCGGTGGCGTCGCAGACGGATGACGGGTGGTTGGTGCACGTCGCACCGGTCGCAGCTGGTGGCCGACCATCCACCCGCGACATGCTCGTCGCCGCCGCGATCGGCGTCGCGGGGTCTCTCATCATCGTGCCCCTGACCTACCTGCAGGTGTTCGCCGGCATCGCCCACGTTTATCTCGTCGCGGCGACGCTCGGGTTGTGGTTCCTGCAGTGCGTTGTTCCCCTCATCGTCGTCCGCAAGCCTGGCGCGAGCCTTATCGCGTGCCTTGCCATGGGCGTCGTGTCCGCGGCGACCACCCCGTTCGGCGTCGCCGCAATCGGGGCGCTGACTATGGAAGGATTGCTCATCGAGCTTCCGTTCATGGTCACCCTGTACCGGCGGTGGACGCGTCCCCAGTTCGTGGCGTCGGCGATGTTGTTCTCCGCGCTGATGGGAACGATGGCCCCGCGCGCAGTCGGCGTCGACTCGCCGACCACGCCCATGACCCTGATTAGCTTCGCCGTAGCCTTGGCATCGAGCCTGGTGTTTTTGGTCCTGGGCTTTGCCGTCGCAAAGGGGCTTCGCAGCCGTGGGGTCACCCGGTGACCGGCGGAGCACCCGCGTGCGCCGGTGCGACACGCGGGACGGCCCCGGCCCGGTTACGGGTTAGTGGCGCGGGCGTCCGGCACGCCGATGGGCGATGGGCACCCGACATGGTGGATCTCTCCTTCGATTTCGGCACGATCAACGCCATCACGGGACCCGTGGGATGCGGAAAGACGAGCCTGGCCCACCTCATCGCTGGACTGATCCCCTCGCACATCCCCATCGACCATGCCGGATTCGTGCACATCGTCGATGCCGACGGCACCGAACGCCCCGTGGACGGGGACCGGGTCACCTTCGTCGGGCAAGACCCGTCGACGCAGGTGCTCACGCTCCGAGTCGTCGATGACGTGTCGATGGCCCTCGAGTTTTCCCTCGTGGAAGCCGGCATCGTCGCCAAGCAATCAGCCGAGGCCCTATCGGAGCTCGGGCTGTCAGAGCTCGCGGAGAAGGATCCGTGGGCTTTGTCGGGTGGGCAACGCCAGCGGATGGCCATCGCCGGTGCTGTGGCCAGGGCGCCGGAGGTCATGATCTTCGACGAGCCCGCGGCCCACGTTGACGAGGACGGTCGTCGGTCGCTGTTCGCCGCCATCCGTGATTTGCGGTCCCCGGGGCGCGTTATCCTGCTCATCGAGCACGACCTCCGCCCGTTCGACGGGTGGGTCGACACGGTGACAATCCTCGATGCGGACGGGAGCGTCGCCGCGCACGGAGCACCGGAGGGCATCGCGGTGAAGGGCATTGCGACGTCGGCCGCGCCCGCCGGAGCGCCGGACGCCAGTACGCCGGGCACGGGGGCACCGGACCGTCCCGATTTGGAATCGGAGGCGGATGCCGTTCCACTGCTGGCCTTGACCGGAACCCACGTGGCCCGAGGCGGGGAGAGGATTCTGGACGGGGCCGATCTGACACTGGAACGGGGCGAGATTCATGCCCTAGTCGGCGCCAACGGAGCCGGTAAGTCCACCTTGCTGGCGGTGCTGTCAGGCCAGATGAAGGCGGGAGCGAACTTCCGGATCGACGGCGCGTCCGCCCGGCGCGTCCCCGACGCCTTCGCGTCGTGGGCGTTCCAGAACCCCGAGCACCAGTTCACCCGCGCGACCGTCGCCGCGGAAATCGACTCCGCGCTGGCCGGCACGGACCCGCACGGACCACTCGGCGCCGATGAGCTGCGGAAACTGCGGGAAGCCCTGTGCCCCAGGGCACTTGACCCCGTCTCGCCGTTCGTCCTGTCGGGCGGACAGAAAAGACGGTTGGGCATCTTCCTGGCGGTGGCGGCCAATCGCCGTTTGCTGCTTCTCGACGAGCCGTTGGCGCACCTGGATTCGCCGAGCTCGCGCATCGTACTGGATGCGCTAGCGGAATACGCCGGGGCCGGCGGAACCGTTGTGTTCACGTGCCACGACCGCCGTGTCGCGCGAACGTGGGCAGATAGGGCGAGCATCGTCGCCGAAGGGAAGGTCGTCTGGTCCGGTCCCGCAGCCGACCTGCCGGCTTCCCCGGAGTCGTCCCGGCGGGATCGCCCACTGCCCGCGGCCGGTGCACGGACGTCCTTGGACGAAAGCCCCTGGACCAATGAATCCGCCGCTAGAAGGCGCGCGGGGTTGAACGCCATCACGATTGTCGCGGCGGTGATGTTCGTCCTCGTCGCCGGGCTGCTCTCCGGCGGAGACGCCGTTCTCGCCCTGACGGTGGTCGCGTTCCTCGCACTCGCTGCGATCGCGGAACGCGACGTTCGGGCGACGGCGGGGAAGGTCCTTTTTGTCCTGTTAATCGGGGTGTTCTTCGGCCTGCTCGGGTGGCGCTCCGAGTTCTACGGAGGTGGGGATGCGTCGGAAGCCGTCCGCCACGGCATCCATCACGGACTGCTGTTGATGGCCGTGTTCGCGGGGACGGTCCTGGTCTCCGCGTGCATGCGCGTCGAGGAGCTTTTCGACGCCATGGTGCAACGCCTCCGGGTGCCCTACACATGGTGCACCATAGCGATTTCCGGGGTGAGCATCGCAGCGTTCCTGCGCAGTGAAATCCCCCAGCTGACATGGGCGATTAGATTGCGCTCGATGCGACCGGAGCAGTCTTTCCGCTCCGGTTTCATTCGCGCGACGACGCCCGCGCGCATCGCTTTCCCGTTGTTCGTCAGCGCCGTGCGCTGCGCCGAAAAGCTGTCCCTGACCCTGGCGATGCGCAACTTCGGCCTCTATCCGCGGCGTACCTTCCGCACCGATCACCCCTGGCGAGTGCGTGACGGGTTCGCGGCCGCAGCGTCCGCCGCGGTCTTCGTCGCCGCCCTGGTGTCCGCAGTGACTTGACGGGCGCCTGGAACCGGCGGGTCCCGGGCCCGCGAGCGTTTCTGAGCTTGTGCGGAGACGCGCCCCACCCAGTTGCTTCACCCTTTCAACCCTTCAGACACATCCTCCGGGTCACGCCATGCGGGCCCGGTCCGCCTGGCACCGGCATGGCGCCGACAACCGAAAGAGGTACCAATGAACACGATCCGGACCATCAGCGACGTGCTTCGGGACAAGGCCGATGAGACGAAAAAGGGGATCACCTTCGTCGAGAATCGGCGGGACGTCTTCGTCCCGTATGGCCGGGTCCATGCGGAGGCGGTGGCGGCTGCGAATCGGTTGGCCGAAGCCGGCATCGGCCCCGGCGATCGCGTGATCTTCCAGGTTTCGGAGAACCGCGGGCTCATCCGGGCGTTCTGGGGCTGCGTCTACGCCGGCGCGGTTCCGGCGCTTGCGCCGCCGGTGTCGGGCCCGGTTGACGTCGACAGGGTGCGGACGCTCTCGGACATGATGCCCGGGGCCCCGATCCTGGTCGACGAACGCAGTTACACGCTGCTCACCGGCGCAAACGGTGCCGTGGTCGTGGGCGAGGATCGGCTGCTCGACGTGTCCATCGTCAATGACGCTGCCGCGGAACCGGATGCGGCGATGCCGGGTGATGCTGAATCGGACTTCTCTCAGGCGGGTGACGTGGATTCCGGGGATGGCGCCGGGGCGGTCCCCGCGTTCCCGGTGCGAGGTGGGACGGCAGGCGAAGCCCTCATCCAGTTTTCGTCCGGCTCCACGGGATCGCCAAAGGGCGTCATCGTAACCAACGAGTCCGTGCTGAACGGTCTGCGCGCGACGATCCCACGCCACGCGCACCGGTACGAGAACAAGATGCTCACGTGGCTGCCTTTGACCCACAACCTTTCGCTGATCGGCTTCCACGTCTACGCCCTTTTTCGTGGGTACGACCAGGTGTTGCTGCCGGTTTCCGAGGTGGTCGCCGATCCCCCGAGGTGGTTCGAGGCCGTGACCAGGCACCGGCCGACGGTGACAGTGTGCCCGAACTTCGCGTTCAAGCATTTCCTGCGCCATCTCGAGCGCCGGCCCCTCGGGGATGACCACGGTTACGACTTCTCCAACGTCCAGAAGCTGATGAGCGGTTCTGAGCCCATCGACGCTCCATTGGCCCGGAAGTTCCTCGCGGCGATGTCCGCCATGGGCCTCCGGGAGGATGCCCTGACCTCCGCCTACGGAATGTCCGAAGCTTGCCTGCTGGTCACGACCCGGGATATCTACTCGGGTCTGTCCACGGTGCGACTTGACCGGACGGGCATCGCCACGGGGCAGCGTTTCGAGGACATCGAGAGCGAGTCCGGAGCTGAGTTCGTCGCCTTGGGCAAGGCCGTCCCGGGGATTTCCTTGACCATCCGCGATGACGGGGGCGGGGTCCTCGGCGACGGCACCGTCGGTGAAATCCACATCGCCGGCGCTCCGATGACCCGCGCCGCGATCACAGCAGAGGGGATCGTGGAGCACGAGCTCACCGATGATGGGGCGTTCGCAACGGGGGACATGGGCATTCTCCGCGACGGCGAGTTGTTCGTCCTCGGCCGGAAGAAGGACATCATCTTCGTCAACGGCCGGAATTACTATTCGGCTGATTTGGAAGCCGTGCTGGAGAATGTGCTTGACCGCGATGTTGCCGTTCTCGGCCGGAGCAACCCAGCCACGGGCGAAGAGGAGATCGCCGTGTTCTTGGCCAGGCGGACCCCGACCGATCGTAAGGCCGACGATGCGACCGGTGCCGGGCAATCGGACGGGGATGAACCTCCGATCGATGAACAGGCGGTGGCCCGGTCCGCGACGACCGAGCTGATGCGCGTCGCCGGGGTGCCCGTCTCCAGGGTTCTGTGGGTCGACGAGCTGCCCGTCGCGTCGAACGGCAAGAAGCTCCGCCGCAAGCTCGAGGCTCTGCTCTGAGGCGATGACGATGACCAATGAAACGATCGCGCCGGCCGTCGCATCTACCGCCGTGGGAAGAGCCCGCACCGGGGCTCGAGTCGCCCCCGAACGGCTGTCGGAGTCCATCGCCGACGCCATCGGCGTGCACCTGGATTCGGCGGACGTGAAACTCCGCGACCACATCCCGAACTCCCTGACTTTCCTCCAGATGCTGCTGGCGCTGGAGGACGAGTACGGGGTCACCATCGATTACGCGGCGATGGACCCCGGGGTCACGGTCGCTGATTTGGCGGCCGTCATCGACGCCGCCCGGGGTGGCGCTGATGCCGGATCTGCCGCAGGCGCCGCTGCCGGGGCCGATCCCGCTGTAGCGACGGGTGAGTCGGATGACGGCTGTGCCGGCAAAAATGGGGCTGGTCCCGCGGATGCGGTCCCGCTCAATCCAATCCAGACCGCCTACCTGCTCGGCGCGGACGAGGACATCGAGCTTGGTGGCCAAGCGACGTACATCTACGCGGAATCCCGGCACGACTATTCGTTGCCGCAGGTGGAGGAGGCCGTGCGGGCGGTCTTCGGGCGTCACGACGTGCTGTTCCATCGGCTCGACGTCGATGCCGGGGTCTTGAGCCCGACCGGCGTGTGCCTCGCCACCGTCGAGGTAGTCGGGTCCGGCGACGATATCGACGCGGCGGTGGGGGAGATCCGTCGGGACATGCGAACCGCGGCGCGATCGTCGAACGAGGACGGCCCCATGGTCGCCGCGAGGCTGCTCGCAGATGCGGGCGGGTGCAGGATGTTCATCTACTTCAACATGATCGTCATGGATGCGGGTTCGGTGTACCTGTTCTTCGACGAGCTCGAATCCCTGCTGGCCGGGGAGCCGCCGGCTCCGGCTTCCAGATATGGGGATGCCCTGGCGGCAATCTCTGCGCGCCGGCGCGACGGGAAACGGGCCGAGGACCTCGCCTACTGGGAGAAGAAGGCCGCAGATCTGCCGCGGCGTCCGGAGTTCCCGGCGGCCGTGGGGGGTGGCGACGATTGGTCGACCCGGCGCTTGGGCACGGTGCTCGACGCGGAGGTCACCGCCAAGCTCAGCGAACGTGCCCGCCGCATTGGAGTTACCCTGTCGTCGCTGGTGATGGCCGTCAACGCCGCCGTCGTCTGCAGGTGGCTGCCCGAATCCGCGTTGACGGTCAACGTGACTGTCAGCGAACGCAGCGGCCTCGCCGCGGGCACGAGGGTGATGGGAGATTTCACTTCATCGATGCTTGTCGGCGTCGACGCCGGGAGAGCCGCGACCATCGACGGGTTGGCGGAGGCAATCGACCTGGACATCCGCGAAGGGCTGTCCCACCGCTGCGTTTCCGGTGTGGAGGTGCTACAGCGATTCCTCCGGGACGCGGCCAATCAGTCCCAGGCCACCGCTCCGGTGGTGTTCACCAGCTACCTCGGCGGCGAGCGGGGAAGCGGGCGCAGCCCGGTCATCGAACGCGTCTACACGCAAACCGCGCAGGTGTGCCTCGACATCCAGGTGATGCCGGCATCGGGCGGGATGGCGTTGTCGTGGGACGTGGTCGACGATTACTTCCCTGCGGTAGATGCGATGTTCGGAGCCGTTGCGGAGGCCCTGGACGTGGTGGCGGAGGGGGGAGAGGCTCTGCCCATCCGTCATGCGGAGACGGAGAGGGCCGTCGCCCGCTACAACGATGCTGCGGGCCCGATCCACAATGACACCCTGGTTTCGCTTGTCGAAGCCGCATGCGCGGCGACTCCGGATGCGCCGGCCGTGCGCCTAGCCGCCCGGGGCATCTCGTACACCTACGCCGAGGTCTGGGCCAGGGCCGGACGCATCGCCCGCCAACTCTCGGATTCCGGCGTCGGGGCGGGGGATGCGGTGATCGTGCGCTACACCAAGCATCCCGACGACATCGTCAACATGGTCGGCGCATTGCGTGCGGGAGCCGCATTCGTGCCTGTCGACGCGGGCATGCCGGCCCAGCGACAAGAATACGTAGTGGAAGCCTCAGGTGCGGCGGGCCCGATTCTGGACACCGGCGTGATCGATGAACTGGACCAAAGCGGAGTAGAGGGCGTCGGCAAGCCCGCAGCCGCGGAAGTCTGCGACCGCGCGGGCAGCGCGGGTGCGCACTCTTCGCCCGGCACTGCCCCTGACGACCTTGCCTATGTCATCTTCACCTCGGGGACCACGGGCCGGCCAAAGGGTGTGCGGATCAGTCATCGCAACTGTGTCAACACCATCCTCGACGTGAACCGGCGGTATGGGGTCACCTCCGCTGATTGCATCATCGGATTGTCGTCGCTGGGATTCGACCTGTCGGTCTACGACGTGTTCGGTGCGTTCGCGGCAGGCGCGACGGTGACGATGGTCGGAGACGAACGCAACGCCGATGAAATCCTCGACGTCTTGCGGGAAGAGCGGGTCACGCTGTGGAACTCCGCGCCCGCCCTGTTGGAGCTCGCCCTGGTCCGGGCGACGGACGACGACGTGTTCCCGGATGTGCGCACCGTATTGCTCAGCGGCGATCGCATCGCAGCGGGGCTTCCGGCGCGCGCCATGGACATGTTCCCGAACGCGTCGATTAATAGCCTGGGCGGTGCGACCGAAGGAAGTATTTGGTCCATCCAGTACCCGCTGCAACGCGACAGCCTGGAAAACCGCATTCCCTACGGGTACCCGCTGGCGAACCAGGGCATCCACGTGCTCGCGCCCGACGGGGTGCATTGCCCCGTCGGGGTGCCGGGGGAAATCCACATCAGCGGCCTCGGCGTCGCGCAGGGGTATGCGGCCGATCCGGAGCGGACCGCTGCCGCCTTCGGGTATGTCCCAGGCATCGGTCGCTGCTACCGGACCGGAGACGTGGGCATGTTCAACGCGGAGGGTTTTGTGGAATTTCTCGGCCGCCGCGATCGTCAGGTGAAAATCGCGGGCTTCCGCGTCGAACTCGGAGAAATCGAATCGGTCCTCGAGCGGTCCGGCCTGGTGACCGCGTCGATGGCGGCCGTCGTCGAATCGGGCGATCGGGGACTACTGGCGTGCCTCTACGTTCCGGTGGACGATATGACCGGCTCGCGGGATGCCGTCCGGGCCGAGCTTGCCCGCTGCTTGCCAGCGTACATGGTACCGACGGTCCTGCTGCCGGTGGCGCATCTGCCCGTTACCGTCAACGGGAAACTGGATCAGGAGGAAATTCGTAGGCACGTCGGCGCCGCGGGCGGCGGGGCAACGGCCGATGGCGAGGTCGCCGGGGCGGGGGCCGGAGCCGTGGGCTCGGCTGGTTCCGTCGCCGACCCCGGGGCGATCGAGTTGGTGTCCGGAGTCTTCGACGAGATTCTCGGGGAAGCCCCGTCGACGGGTGCCGCGGATCCGGCGTGCGGCGCGGGAGAGTCCTTCTTCCGCCGCGGCGGCGATTCCCTGCAATTCCAGGTTATGATGCGCGCGATCCGGCAGAAGACGGGAGTCCGGCTCCGTTTCCGCGACGTCATCGAAGATCCGACCATCGCGCACATCGCCGGCCTTGTCTCAGATGCCATGCGGGAGTCCGGGGCCGAGTCTGAAGCCGTCTCCGAGGCAGTGCCTTCCCCCGATTGTGCCGTCGGTGCCGGTTCAGCCGCAGGAGGCGCCCGAGAATGCCCCGCGAGTGCCCACGGAAAGGATCCGGTGGAACAATTCGGGGATGACCCCCACGCGCCGTTCCCCTTGACTGACATGCAGAAGGCCTACTACGTTGGCCGGAACTCTGGGTTCGAGCTGGGCGGCGTCACCGAGCACTACTACATCGAATCCGTCACCGAACCCGGTACCGACATCGATCGCCTGGAAGACGCCCTCGACAAGCTAATCCGCAGGCATCCGATGCTGCGCGTCGTGTTCACCGCACAAGCCACGCAGCGGATCCTGCCGGAGGTTCCGCGCTACCGTATTGATGTCGCCGACTACCGGACCGCCGATGAGGCGACCGTGGTCGAGGCGGTGCGGCGCAAGCGCGATGAGCTGAGCCACCAGGTATTCGATCTGGGCAGCTGGCCCTTGTTCCATCTGTCGGCGTTCGCGCTCCCGGACGGGCGGCACCGCCTGTTCTTCAGCGTGGACATGATCATCGGAGACGGGGCGAGCCAGCGGATTTTCATCGACGACCTGGACAAGCTGTACCGAGGAACGGAGCTTCCGCCCGTCACTGGCGACTACCGCACGTACGTCTTGGAGATGAAGCGTCGGGAAGCTTCGGCGGTCGGGCGGGGCGAAGAGACGTTGACTCGGACGGTGGTCGAGGAATTCCCGCCCGGCAACACCCTTCCATCAAGCGGTGCGGCCGCGGACGTGGATGTGCCGCGGATGCGTCGCCTGTCGTACACGTTCACCGCTGAGGAAACCGCACTGTTGCGGGAAAGGGCCAGCGCCGCCGACGGCAGCGTGTCCGCACTGCTTCTCGCCTGCTATGCGACGAGCCTGTCGCTGTGGTCGAAGGGGGATTCGGTCGGCATCAACATCACCACGTACAACCGTGATTCCGAAATCGCCGACGTCGCCGGCGTCTTCGGTGATTTCACCGGCGTCATTCTGATGCCTGTAAAAGCGGCCGCCGACCATGATCTCCGTTGGTGGACGGCGGAACTGCGCAACCGGCTGCTCGGGCACATGGCGGCCGGGTACTCCGGGGTGTCGTTGCTCGGCACCATCGCGCGCCACCGGGGTCTGCCCGTCGGACAGGCCATAGCGCCGTTCGTGTACACCTCGTTGCTGTTCGGCGAGGGGGCCGCGGCAGGCGATGGCTCGGGCAAGGATGCCCACGTCCTGGGAGACGTCGATTACGCCATCTCCCAGACTCCGCAGGTGCTGTTGGACAACCAGGTGATGGAGGTCGACGGGCGTATCAACGTCGCCTGGGATTTCGTCGAGCAGATCCTGAAACCGGAACTGGTGGAGGACATCTTCGACCATTACATCAGGTCGGTGTCGGGCTTCGCCGGGGGCTGCTCCGAAGCGGCGCCGCTGAGCGTCGGCCAGGTTCGGCACCTGCGCCTGGCGGTCGGGGGCACTTCTTCCGGCGGTGGGGTGATCGACGACGGCGTCGCGGGCGTGTTATCGGCAGAGCGCGACAGGGCGGGCGCGATCTCGAGGATCGCATCCGGGGACCTGATGGGCCGAGTTCGCGGATACCTGACGGTCATCACTGGGATAGTCCGGGCCGACCTCGGCGGCGCCGAAGCCGGCGCGGACGACAACCTGTTCCTCCTCGGCTACGACTCCCTGGGATTCGTGAAACTGATGCAGCGGATCCAGGACATCACCGGGGCGTCGGTGCCGCTCGCGGAAGCGCTGGCCAAGCCGACGCCACGTGGCGTGGCAGAGCTCGTCGGCCAGTCGACGGCCACGCCGACCGACCGGCGGGACGCGGATGACCCCGGCGCGTCGGCCACGGACCGTTCGCTGGTTCTATTGCGCAGCGGTGATGAGGCGCGCCCGATCTTCCTCGTCCACGGCGGATTCGGCACCGTCGACATCTACCGAGACCTGGCACTCGCGATCCCCGGTGGCGGGCAGGTGTGGGGTGTCGGCTTCGCGGAGTTCGAGAGACCATTCCCCCACGCTATCGGCATCGGCGATATCGCGGCCCACTACTCGGGCCGGGTCCGCGAGGTGCTCGTCGACGGTGCCGCCCCTGCGATCGTTGGATGGAGCCTCGGCGGCACCATCGCGGCCGAGATGGCGCTCCGTTTGGCCGATCTCGATCCTGCGCTGGTGTTTCTCGACAGCCTGGCTCCGGGGATCGCGGTCGACGTCGGGGATTTCGACGCGGAATCCGAAAAGGGGCTGCTGTCCCGGGTGATGCCCTCGATCGCCGATCTCCCGCACGGAACGCCGGTTGCCCGCCTCTGGGCGGAGTTCGGCGGGGTCGACGAGACCGATGAGGAACGAGGGGCCCGCCTGCGTGCCCTGGCCGCAGCGGTCGCACCGACGCTCCTGGAGGACCTTGGGCTTTCCGGCGACCGGGTGACAGCGACGGAGTTCAACTCGCTGCGCTCGCTCATCGATGCCCGCACTCGGTACCGGCCCGAGGGGCGGGTGAGGGAGGCGCTGTTCGTTTTCCCCGATGACGGCGAGGCTCACAACCACGACCAGTGGCGGGACCACCTCGTCGATGACCTCTGCGTCGCCGGCGTCGCGGGAAACCACTATTCGTTCGTCCTCGGAGAGGATGCCGCGCTGACTGGGGCTCTCATCGGGGAGTACATCGAACACCGGCGCCGGGCGCCGGAAACGGACGACAGGGCAGTGGACCCGTCGTCCGATGGAATCGACCGGTCGCGGGACCGGGGAAACGAGATGGAAAGTGACTGATCGACGAAACGGCGGGGAAGCACGGGACCGCGACGCGGGCGAACCTGTGAAAGTGCTGGTGGCCGGAGGTACCGGCGTCACCGGACGGCTCGTCCGGGGGATGCTCGGCGCCGTCGACGGGATCGAGCTGGCCTACACTTCCCGAAAGAAACCGGACGATGGCCCGGGGCGGCACTTCCCGCTGAGGATCGCCGCCGGCCACAACGAGATCTGCAGGGTATTCCGCAAACACGATTGGGTGGTCAACTGCACCGGCCCGTTCGAGGTGCACGCAGACTCACTCGCCCGTGCTTGCATTGACTCAGGCACCGGATACATCGACGTCAACGATTCGATCGACGCCCGCCGCGCAATCATGGCCCTCGACGGGGATGCCCGGCGGGAGGGGGTTCCCGTGCTCACCGGGTTCGGCCTGTGCCCGGGCTTGTCGACGGCACTGTTGATTCTCGGGGCCCGCGCTGCGGGGGTCGAAGAGGTCCGCGATGTGCGGGTCGATCTGAGAATCGGCGCCGACCAGGAATCCGGGGCCGCGTCGGTCGAGTCGATGTTCCGGACCATTCGCGGCGGATACCGCGCGATGCTCGGCGGCGCCATTGTCGAAGTGCGGCGCAACCCGGTGTCGTCGCAAAGCGGAATCGGCTACGAATGCCCGGACGTCGACGTCGTACGCGAGGTGTGCCCTTCGATCCGTGGATATTCCTACCACGTCGCCTTCGATGCCCTCCCCGATGCGTTGGTGGAGAAGATCTGCACGTCGAGACTGTACGCGATGCCCGTTGTCTCCGGTCTGCTCGCCCGTCTCGGGGCGGCCGTGACATCGCGGAAGGCGCGGGCGAAGGGCACTCCGCAACCCGCCGAGCTGGTCGCCGCACTGTCGTCCGCCGGCGCGGGCGATGCGGGGCCGTCGGCCGAGACGACCGTCGTCCGGGCGACCGGCCCAGGTTCCTACAAAATGACCGCGGCGATTGCTGCCGCCACCGTTGTGGCGGTGGCGGGGAAGCCGGTCACGCCGGGGTGCCGGGATCTCGTCGGCCACCCCCGGCTCCTCGAACCGGTCCTCGCCTTCGCCCGCGATGCGGGCATCCATATCGAGGTGCCGCATGACAACCCGACCACGGGGCCGCTGCCGACAGCGGCCCACTGCGATACCAAAGAAAAGGGGAAACGATGACGGAGAAAGCTGAACGAGGTGCGGCGATCGTCGTCCGCAACCTCACGAAGAGCTACCCGATTGCGGGCAAAGCGGGCACCGCGCCCGAAGGCGGTGCAGGTGCCCCGCCGGACGGCGGGCGTAAGGGAAAGCGCGGTGCCCGGATGCGCAAGCATGTGCTCGACGGCGTGAGTTTCACCGTGCCCGCCGGGGCGATTGTGTCGTTCCTCGGCCACAACGGCGCAGGCAAGACCACTCTCATCCGAATCCTGTCGACGCTCATCACCGCAGACTCCGGCGAGGTGAGCATCTTCTCGCGCGATGTGAAAGAGGATCCTGTGGGCGTGCGCGCCGACATTGCCACCACCGGCCAATTCGCGGCGATCGACGAGAACCTCACCGGCCGGGAGAACCTGGAGTTCTTCGGGCGGCTGCGCGGACTCGACCGCGCCGATGCGGCCGCCCGCGCGACGGAACTACTCGCGCAATTCTCGCTCGCAGACAGTGCCTCGACGTTGGTGTCGGCCTATTCGGGTGGCATGCGGCGGCGCCTCGACATCGCCGCGTCGCTGTGCGTCGTGCCCAGGCTGCTGTTCCTCGACGAACCCACGACGGGGTTGGACCCGGTCAGCCGCGAAGAGCTGTGGGGCTTCATCCGGCAGCTGCGGGACGACGGAATGACCCTGGTGCTGACCACCCAGTACCTGGAAGAGGCGGAGGCGCTGGCAGACCACGTCCATCTGCTCAAGGACCGCCGCATCGTCGCCAGCGGAACGCCGGAGGAATTGCGCCGCGACTTCGGGTCGCACGTGCTCCGCGTGTCCTTCGCCACCGCCGCCGGGGCGGAGGCGTTCGCCCGCTGCCTCGGGGGAACGTGCCTGGACCGCGCCCGCGTCGCGGGGAAGTCGGTGTCCCTCGACGTCGACCCCGGACCGCGGATCCTCGAGGCGGTGGCGCGGGCGATGGAGGCCTCGGAAGCGTTGCCGGATTCGCTGAGCGTGTCGCCGCCCACCCTCAACGAGGTGTTCATATCGATGAACGCAGGGGGTGCGGCGCGATGAGTGCGACGTCGGTCGCGGCGTTTCTCCATCGGGATCTGCTGCTGTTGCGACGCAACACCGCGTCGCTGATCTCCATGTTCGTAGTTCCGCCCCTCTTCCTGCTGTGCCTGTACGCGGTGTTTGGGTACTCGGCGGGGCAATCCGGCTTCGGGTACCTGCGTTTCGTGCTCGGCGGCTGCCTGTTCCAGGCGGCGATGTTCACCGCCGCGGCGTCGGCGATGGCGGTGGGACAGGACGTCGAATCCGGGCTTGTTGACCGCGTGCGCGTGTTGCCCGGGGCCACAGGCGGCTATGTCGCCGGCAGGCTCGCCACCGATTTGCTGCGGATGTCCGCGTCGATCGCGGCGCTGCTGGTCGTCGCGTGGGCCTGTGGCCTCGACATGGCTGTCGGTGACGTCGCGTGGACTGTCCTGTGGTCACTGCTCGCCGCAGCGGTTCTGTCCCTGGTCACGGACGGGGTGATCCTGATGGTGCCCGCCCCGGTGTCGACGGCCTCATCGATCCAGGCGCTGGAAATGCTGCTGCTTATGTTCTCCACCGCGTTCATTCCGGCGACCGCTTTGGACGGCTCCCTTCGCGACGTCGTACGTCACATGCCGTTTTCGCCGATGATCGAGGTGATCAGGGCAGCGTCCCCGGACGCCTTCCCGGATAGCGCCGGGGAAGAGGCAGCCCTGTGGCTCGGTGTCGCGGTGGTCGCCGGAATCGTCCTGTTCATCCGCCGGTTCACTTCGAGGAGCGAATCATGATCGACGCCATCTTCGTGCATTTGCGGCGCATCGCCCACATTTGGCTGCGGCGCCCCGACTTCTGGTTCATGACGTTCATTGCTCCGCTCGTGTACCTGTTCATCGTCAACCGCATGTTCGGTGGCCTGGTCAGGCAGCTCACCGGAGAGTTCGAACTCCGGAACGCGGTCATCCTGGTCGTGACGGCGTGGGCGTTCATCCTGGCCATCACGGGATCGTCCACCGTGTTCGTTGAACGCAGCAATGGCTTCCACGAGCGGTTAATCACCATGCCGTCACCGTACGCGGCCGTGCCGGCCGCACGGATTATTGCCGAGTTCATCCGGATCATGGCGATGACGGTCGTTGTTGCGGCGGTGGCCGCCTTGCTTTCCGACGGCCCCCCGGAGGTGTCCTGGTGGTGGAGGATCGCGGTGACCGGCACGATGGTTGCCGCGGCGGCCGCATGCACCGGCACGTACATCGCGTTCTCCATCACCAGCCCCCAGGGTTCCGTGGCCCTCATCCCGTTAATCATCGTTGCGATGTTCGTCAACACGGTGCTCATGCCCGCCGACCACTTCCGTCCTCTCCTGCGCGGAATCGCCGGGCACACCCCCGTATCCGCGGCCGGCGAGGCCGTCAACGGCACCGGGGCTGCGGGTCTGGTGGTCTGCGCGGCCTGGTTCTTAGGCATCGCCGTGCTCGCGGCGTGGGGCATCGCCGTGAAAACGAGGCCGGGGGAGTCTGCATGACGGGCACGTCCACGGGCGCGGCGCCGCCGACGACGGCCCGCGAACCCGAGCACCTAACCCGAAACCGCCGCGTGGACGCGGCCCACACACCCGGAGGCAGAACCAGATGAAGTCGATTGCCCAGATCGTCCAGAACAACCGCAGACTCCTCGTGGCCTACGAGGACAAGGTCCAGCCGAGGTTCCTCAGCCGCTATGCGCGTGAACCGATGGACGCCGCCGCCGTGTATCGGCAGCTCCGTGCGCTGGATCCCGGGCCGGATGCGCCGGCCCGGGTTCTCGACCTCGGTTGCGGAACCGGGTGGCTCTCCCGCATGCTCGCCGCCGAGCCTCGCTATCGCAGGGCGAACATCGTCGGCTACGACCTGTCGCCCAATGCGATCCGCATCGCCCGCGAACGCGCCGCCGTCGAAGGGCTCGGGGCCCGGACGGAATTCCACGTCGCCGACGTCCTCGCGCCGCTCGCGGGAGAGACCGGCGGGGCCGATGAAATCTGGGTGTGCGGCGCGCTCCACCAAATGAAGGATGCGGGTGCCGCGCTCGGCAGGGTCGCCGGGCTGCTCGCCGACGACGGCATCGCTTACGTGCAGACGTTCGCCGAGGATCCCGACGTGAACGAGCGGGTCGACATGGCCATCATGGCGAAGATGGGCCACCGGGTGTTCCGGGACAGCGAGCTCGAGGACCTCGCCGAAGCCAACGGGCTGAAGCTGGGCGGAGCCTCACACGCCGGCATGGTGTACTTCTGTACTCTCACGAAGAAAAGCGCAATCGGGGAGGCGGGCAAGTGAGCGCCGTGGACGGGACTGTAGGCCCGTGGTCACTGCTCGCCCCGATCCGGACACGGATGCGTGCGGTGGTCGCGTTATCCGTCCTGTCGTCGGTGGCTACCGTCGCTTCTCTGGTCGGCATCATCGACATCGCGATGACGTACCCGGAGGCCCCGGAGCATCGGACGTGGTTGGCCGTGGCTATCATCGTCGTCGCCGCAACGGTGCGCATGGCCGCGGACGGCGCCGCCGGCATGCTCTCGCACCGGGCGGATAACGACCTGCAGCTCCACCTTCGGCGCCGGCTGGTCGCCCAAATCCGGAAGTTGCCGCTGGGCTGGCTGGACGCCCGGCGCTCGTCGGGAATCATCGGGTCGGTTGAGAAGGACGTCGCGGCTATCCACCAGCTCATGGGCCACACCGTCGGTGAGACCGTGGTGGCGGTGCTGGTTCCCATGCTTTCCCTCATCGCGCTCGTTGCGGTGGATTGGCGGATTGCGGCGGTGGCGGTCGTCCCGGTGCTGGTCACCTTCGCCCTGATGGGCGTGATGATTTCGCGCGGAGCCGGTCTTCAGCGCGACTACGAGCGAGCCTCCGAAGGAGTGACGGCCGCGGTCATCGAGTTGGTGCGAGGTATCTCAGTGATGAAGTCCTTCGGACGCGCCAACCAGGGCGCGGGTCGCTACGATGCCGCGGCGCTGTCGTTCGTCCGTGCGTGGTCTGCCTGGTCCCGGCAGTCGAACATCTATCTCGGGGTCATCGACGTGGTGACGTCCCCGATCACAGTCCTCGCAGTGGTGTGCGGGGCCGGCCTCGCTCTGAGGGACGCCGCGGGCGGCCTACCGGAGGGGCTCGTCGCCGGGCTGGTTCTCGGCCTTGGACTCTCCGCGGCGATCGTGCGGGTGGCCATGAACTCCGAACCCATCATCGCGGGGATCGCTGCCCTGAAGTCCATCGCGGAGGTGCTGGGCACGCCGCCGATCGTCGAGCCCGCCGATCCGGTGCCCGCGCGCGGAGGCGCGCTCGAGGCCCGGAACCTGGTCTTCTCCTACGGCGATGGGCCGCGGGTCCTCGACGGGATGTCCGCGACGTTCGAACCGGGGACCCTCACTGCGCTGGTGGGGTCCTCCGGTTCCGGAAAGTCCACCGTCGCCCGGCTGTTGGCGCGTTTCTACGACCCCGTTGAAGGCTCGGTGCTGCTGGGCGGCGCCGATCTTCGCGACATCGCCGTGCGTGACGTGCACCGCTCGGTGTCGGTGGTGTTCCAAGATCCGCAGTTGCTCACGCTGCCGTTGCGGGAGAACATCCGGCTGGCCAGGAGAGACGCCACCGACGGCGAAATCATGGCGGCCGCGAAGCTCGCGAACCTCGATGCGGTCATCGCGGCGCTGCCGAAGGGCCTGGATTCGGTGGTCAACGTCGACGTGACCTTTTCCGGTGGTGAGGCGCAGCGCGTGGCCATCGCGAGGTCGATCGTCACGGACGCGCCGGTGCTCATCTTCGACGAGGCAACCGCTTACGCGGATCCGGCTTCCGAGGCCCTCATCCAGTCCGCAATCGAGCGTTTGGCCCGTTCACGGACGGTGATTGTGATCGCGCACAGGTTGAGCACGATCCGCAACGCCGACCGCATCCTCGTTCTCGACGGGGGAGCGGTCGCGGAGGCGGGTACCCACGACGAGTTGCTTGCGCGCGGTGGCCGCTACCGGGATTTGTGGCGCGCGTTCGCGCTCGACGACGAACCATCCGCCCCGCGGGGCACTGAATTAGACGATGAAAAGGCGGGGAACCGATGATTCGGGACTTGTGGTCGATGACGGATCGGCGCTCGAGAATGACGCTGGCGTGGCTCATTGCGTTGGCCGCGCTTGCCGCGCTGGCTCACGGAGCGGCGTTCGTCGCGCTGCTGCCGCTGCTGTCGGCTCTGGCCGAGGGAGATGATGCGACGGCGTGGCGTTTCACCGGCGTCATCGCCGGCCTCGCGGCCGCCCATGCGGTGCTGTCTCTCGCCGCGGGGACGGTCGGCAGGGCGAATTCCGCAGCGGTGCTGTCGTCCCTGCTGCGTTCCCTGGGCGAACGCGTGCTGACGTTGCCACTCGGGTACGTCACCAAGTCCACGGCCGGCCGCTTTTCGGAGATGGCATCGTCGGGTATCGCGTTCGCGGCGTCCGTGCCGCACGTGATCCTGCGGCCTGTCATCGCCGCGGCGGTTGCGCCGACCGTCATCGCCTTCGGAATTCTGGCGGTGGATTGGCGCGTCGGTTTGGTTCTCGTCGCGTCGGCGCCGGTGATCTTCTTCGCCTACCGGGCCATTGGTCGGGTCGGCGGGGAGTCGGACGAAGCGCATGCTGACGCCGTCGCTGCCGTCTCCGGCAGGCTGATCGAGTTCACCCGCTGCCAGCAGGCGATTCGCGCCGCGGGCGACGGTTCGGCGGCGGACGCGATGGTGGATGAGGCAATCCGGGCCCAACACGATGCGTTCGCGAAGGCGACGTCGACGCAGGGGGCGGCCATCGGACGACTGGGTTCGGTCGTCCATGCGGTGTTCACGGCGGCGGTGATAGTCGCCGTGGCAGTCGCCGCGACGGGCGGGATGGCGCCGGCGCATTTGGCGCCGATGCTCATCGTGGTCGTCCAGTTCACCGGACCGATCACCACGGCGGGAGCGTTGTCCGGCGGTTTCGGTGCGGGCCGCAACACGTTGGCTGCGTTGCGTGACCTGCGGGCAATCCCCGCCCTTCCCGAACCTGCCGCACCGGAGCTGCCCGACGGGCATGACGTGGAGTTCCGCGACGTGAGCTTCGGGTACGGGGATAAGAAGGTTCTCGACGGCGTCAGCTTCCGTGCACCTCAGGGAGCGCTGGTTGCCGTAGTGGGACCGTCGGGGGCGGGCAAGACGACGGTCATGCGGCTGCTGTCGCGTTTTCATGATCCGGACTCGGGGGAGGTCCTCATCGGCGGGGTACCCTTGCCTCGGATTGGCACCGACGGCGTGAACTCGCTGGTGACCCCGGTGTTCCAAGAGACGTTCCTTTTCGACTCGTCCGTGCGGGACAACGTGGTCTTCGCCGATCCCGGATTCGGTTCCGAGCCCGGTGACGGGGATCGCTTGCGCGAGGCCGCCCGGCGTTCCGGGGTGGACCGCATCGTGGAGCTGCTGCCTTCCGGGTGGGATACCCCGGTGGGGGAGGAGGGGACGCTGCTGTCGGGAGGCGAGCGGCAGCGCCTCGCCATCGCCCGGGCGCTTCTGAAGGATTCCCCGGTGGTGCTTCTCGACGAGCCGACGTCCTCGCTGGATGCGGCCACTGAGCGGGCGATCGTCGGCACGATGGAGGCGTTGCGCGGCGATCGCACCGTGATTGTCGTCGCCCATCGCCTGCACACCGTTCGCGATGCCGACCTCATCGTCGTGCTTTCGGAGGACGGGACGGTCGCAGAGCGGGGCACGCACGATGAATTGCTGGCGAAGGGCGGCCGCTACGCCGAGTCGTGGGCGTGCCGGACGGGGAGCTCCTCGGGCGCCTGATCCTCATCACCTGGTCGATGCCCTCACGGGCGCCCTGCCGCAGCTTCCCGAATCCCACCGCCAGGCGCTCGGTGGACAGAGCGAAAACGCCGACGAAAACGCCGAGCAGCACGAACACCGACGAGCTGTAAAGACTGAAGCTCCCGGGAACGTGAAAATAGCCCCCTTCCCGCTACTGCTACCGCCCGTGAATCTGGTTCTGCGCAATCTCCAGCCCGTGGCTGGCGATTAGCTCCACCGCCTCCGCAGCAGTGGGCAGAGTGAAAGCGAGCTCCTCGCGTTCCTTAGCATTGAAATTACGCAGCACGTAGTCCGCCGGATCTTGGCGGCCCGGAGGACGGCCAATGCCAATACGTACCCGCATGTAGTCCTTCGTGCCCAACGACTTCGTGGTCGAGCGCAGGCCATTGTGGCCATTCTCGCCCCCGCCGCGCTTGAGGCGCACCACGCCCGGGTCCAGGTCCAGCTCATCGTGGACTACCACGACGTCGGTAGGTGCGACGTTGAAGAACTTTGTCAGCGCCGCGACCGGTCCACCCGACAGGTTCATGTACGTCCGGGGCTTAGCCAGAATCACCTGCCGCTCGCCACCGTCGGAAGTCTTGAACCGAGTCTGGACTATCTCAGCATTCGACTTCTTGTGCACGCTAAACGACGACGGCATCGGAGAAGTGCGGCTGGCTAGTTCATCTAGCACCAGATGCCCGACGTTATGGCGGGTGAGTTCATATTTGGGCCCAGGGTTGCCGAGCCCCACGACAAGCAGAGGTGTGGTGGAGGCGTTCATGAGTTCAATCTTGGCACACAGCGCGCGGACTTCTGACTTCGGGGAGTTTCAGAAAAAAGAAAGGGACGGACAAAAGTCCGTCCCTTTCTTACGCAGCTGTGTTAGCTAAGCATGCGAGAGGTTAACTACTCAGCAGCCTCTTCCTCAGCTGGCTCATCCGGGGTCTCAGCCTCGCCCATGCCCTCGATATCGGCATCGACGTCACCAGCCGGCTCTTCCTCCGGCTCGACAATGTTGAAGATGAGCAGGTCAGCGTCGTCGGTGAGGACCAGGCCCTCCGGCAGGGTAACGTCGCCGGCGTGAACCATGGTGCCGACCTCTGCACCCTCGACGGAGACCTCGATCTCTTCCGGAATAGCCAGAACCGGTGCGTTGACCAGAATGGTCTCGGCATCCTGCATGAGCAGGGCGCCCGGAGCGAGCTCGCCAGTCGGAACGACCGGAACCTCAACCTCAACCTTCTCGTCACGGTGAATGGCGAGCAGGTCAGCGTGGTCGATGTCGAGGGTCAGCGGGTTCTGGTCAACAGCCTTGACCATGGACAGCTGGGACTCACCCTCGATGTTGACGTCCAGAACAGCGTTGACACCGTGGTTACGGATGACAGCGTGGAAATCCAGAGTGTCAACGAGGATGTGCTTCGGGGCATCCAGGTCAGCGCCGTAGATGACAACCGGGATGTCGCCAGCAACGCGGGCACGGCGAGCGGCACCCTTGCCGAACTCGGTGCGGTTACGAGCATCAATCTTGATGATGTTGGGCTTTGCCATGAAAATGGACTCCTAAACGATTCGATATTGAGTCGTCGAGTCGAGCACGTGCCGCATCCATGCCACCGTGGGCGCAAAAGTTGGGCTGCGAGCGTCGCGTCGATAACGGCAACCACCTACTGTGGCCGCCCTCGCCGAGACTTACCGGAGAAATTGTAGTGGACTAACAGGTCAAACAGCAAACCCCGCCACCACCAGCAAAACTAGGTTGCTGGTCGCGGCGGGATGCCCGTCGGCAAGCGGAAAGAACTTATGCCTGACCCTCGAAGAGGGTGGTGACGGAACCGTTTTCGAAGATCTCGTGGATCGTCTTAGCCAGCAGTGGTGCGATTGGCAGGACGGTCAGGTTGTCCCAGCCCTCGGTGGACTGCGGCAAGGTATCGGTGGTGATGACCTCGCGGGCACCGCACTTCGACAGGCGCTCGCGAGCTGGGTCGGAGAAGACGCCGTGCGTGGTAGCGATGATGACATCCTCAGCGCCAGCCTCACGCAGCACCTTGACAGCGCCGGCGATGGTGCCGCCGGTGTCAATCATGTCGTCGATGAGCAGACAGGTCTTACCGGAGACCTCGCCGACCACGCGGTTGGCGACAACCTGGTTTGCGACATCGACGGAACGGGTCTTGTGAATGAAGGCCAGCGGGGCGTCGCCCAGGGTGTTGGCCCACTTCTCGGAAACCTTCACACGGCCGGCGTCAGGGGAGACCACGACCAGGTTGTCCAGGGAGTAGTTCTTCTTGATGTACTCCGACAGAATCGGCATGGCGTGCATGTGATCGACCGGGCCGTCGAAGAAGCCCTGAATCTGGTCGGTGTGGAGGTCCACGGAGACGATGCGGTCAGCGCCTGCGGTCTTGAGCAGGTCAGCGACCAGGCGAGCGGAAATCGGCTCACGGCCACGGTGCTTCTTGTCCTGGCGGGCATATGGGAAGAACGGCAGGATAGCGGTGATGCGCTTGGCTGAACCGCGCTTGAGCGCGTCAATCATAATCAGCTGCTCGATGAGCCACTTGTTCAGCGGTGCCGGGTGCGCCTGCAGTACGAAGGCATCGGAACCGCGGACGGATTCCTCGTAGCGCACGAAGATTTCGCCGTTGGCAAAATCACGAGCGGTCATCGGAGTCAGCTCTGTGCCGAGCTCCTTGGCAACTGCCTCGCCCAATTCCGGGTGTGCCCTTCCGGAGAAGAGCATGAGGTTCTTTTGGTTATCGATCCACTGGCCGGTCATCTGCCGTCTAGCCTTCCTGGTCTTCCTTGTTGTTGTCAGCGTTGTCAGCTACCTGCGCCGCCTGCGCTGCCTCAGCAGCAGCGGTACCTGGACGCTTCCGCTCGACCCATCCCTCGATGTTGCGCTGACGGCCACCACTGACCGCCAATGCTCCCGGAGGAACGTCGTCCTTAATAACAGTACCTGCACCTGAGTACGCACCATCACCCACGGTCACCGGAGCGATGAACATGGTGTCGGAGCCGGTGCGAACATGCGAGCCGATAACGGTGCGGTGCTTGTTGACGCCGTCGTAGTTCACGAACACGCTGGAGGCACCAATGTTGGAGTGCTCGCCAATCTCCGCAT
The DNA here is from genome assembly GCF_001055995.1 of Corynebacterium sp. 239_CJEI. Classification (NCBI taxonomy): domain Bacteria; kingdom Bacillati; phylum Actinomycetota; class Actinomycetes; order Mycobacteriales; family Corynebacteriaceae; genus Corynebacterium; species Corynebacterium sp. 239_CJEI. The sequence continues at coordinate 49,785 of NZ_JVOW01000028.1, forward strand.
CGCCGACGTAGGTCAGGTGCGGAACCTTCGAACCGTTTCCAATCTGCGCGTTCTTCGCTTCTACGAAGCCGCCGAGCTTCGCGCCGACACCGAGTTTGGTGTTCGGGCGAATGTAGGTGAACGGTCCGACCGTCGCATCCTCGCCGATCTCCGAATCGGAACCGTGTGTACGTACGACGCTGGCGCGCTTGCCGACGACCATGTTGGTCAGCGTCGTGTCCGGTCCCACGGTGGCCCCGTCGCCAATCACGGTCTTGCCGTGCAGCTGCGTGCCCGGCAGAATCGTGACGTCGCGGCCGATTTCCACCTCAACGTCAATCCACGTGGTGTCCGGATCGACGATAGTGGCGCCCCCGCGCATAGCTGCCTCGCAGGTGCGACGGTTGAGCTCACGGCCAAGGGTAGCCAGCTGGACGCGGTCATTGACACCGGCGACGACGGTGGCGTCGGCGAGGCGGTGACCGCGTACTGAGCGGTCGGCCTCACGGGCGATGCCGATGACATCGGTGAGGTAGAGCTCGCCCTGGGCATTGTTGGTGTCCAGCTGCTTGAGAGCGTTTGCCAGGGTCTCGGCATCAAATGCGTAGACACCGGAGTTGACCTCGGTGATCTCGCGTTCCTCGTCGGAGGCGTCCTTTTCCTCCACGATGCGCAGAACTTCGCCGTCGGCGTTGCGAACGATGCGGCCGTAGCCGTGCGGGTTGTCAGCAGTGGAGGTCAGCACAGTCACGGCAGCGCGTGGCTTGCGGTTGTGCTCTTCGAGCAGTGCCTGGAGCGCTTCGGAATCCAGCAGCGGAACATCGGAAGTGGTCACCAGAATGGTGCCATCGAAGTTCTGCAGCTCGGGGTGCTCCAGCGCGCACTGAACAGCGTGGCCGGTACCGTTTTGCTCGTCCTGGTGGGCAATGACGACACCGTTGGAGTGCTCGGTATCCGAAGCCCAAGTCCCGATGGCGTCGATTACCTTTTCGCGCTGGTGGCCAACGACAACAGCAATCTCATCCGGATTAATGCCCTTGGCGGCATAGAGCGCGTGCTCCAACATGGTACGACCGCCGATAGCGTGCAGCATTTTCGGCGTATCGGATTTCATTCGGGTGCCTTGACCCGCGGCGAGAATGACCACAGCGGTGGCCGAACCGTTCGACATGAAACTTGCTACTCCTCGGTCAGGGTGCATCACGGTCACGGCGGGGCGAAAAGTCACTTCTTAATTAAGGGGCCGGCCCCCCGCTTGCTCTCCCACCAGGACTCGAACCTAGAATGCCGGTACCAAAAACCGGAGTGTTGCCATTACACCATGGGAGAATGGGGCAAACGCGAAAAATTGCATGGCTGATTCGACTCAGCCAACTCGCTTGCGCCTGCGATATACGATAGCAAGACTTTAGCCACTAATCTAAAAGCATGGCCTCCAATTCTCCGAGACGACGTATGACCGGTCCACAGCGCAAAGCTCAGCTGACAGAAGTCAGCCGTGGAATCTTTGCCGCCAAGGGGCTTGATGCCGCCTCAATGGAGGAGATCGCTGCCGCAGCCGGGGTCTCAAAGCCGGTTGTCTACGAGCATTTCGGCACCAAAGAGCGGCTCTACCAGGCAGTCGTCGACCAGGAGATGAAGACCCTGGAGGCCACGATTAGGGAAGCGTTGTCCCTGGGACGCTCGCGTTACCGCATCGAACAGGCGGTGTTGGCACTGCTGACTTATGTGGAGGAAAACCCGGAGGGATTCTCGATTATTTCTCGCGACCCCGGCGTGGCGGGTGGCTATGAGACGCTGCTGAATAATGCCACTGAGTCGGTTACGCCTATCCTCGCCGAGGCTTTCAAACGCGCCGGCTTCGACCCGGCCATGTCGGTGCTCTACGGAAACTGCATGGTCGGTATGGTTTCGCAGACCGCTCGCTGGTGGATGGAGAAGCGCAGTCCGGATAAGGAGACAGTGGCGGCGCACATCGTAAACCTGTGCTGGAACGGGCTGGCCGGCATGGAGGGTTCTCCGACTCTGCATGGTTCCGCTGATGTGCCAGCGGCCGCTGAGGGCGCGAAGTTCGGGGCAGGTGCTGCAGCAGACCCGATGCAGGTGGCGGAGAACGGCTAACCAGCACGCAGGGTGGATCCGGGGTGCATGGTTATATTGGGGCTATGCCAACTTCTGCGTCCTCCTCGGCGAAAGCCACACCCAGCATTCTGCCGAACCCGCTGTCGGGGCTGGAAAGCCTCGTTGTCACGGATCCTCAATTTGTCGGCGTGCTCGGGCGCATCGGCGAAGACGAGCTGGCGCTCACGGGTGCGGACGCGGTGCGTTCGCACCTTATTTACGCCATGTCTACGAAGGTGCCGGTGCTGGTCGTCACGGCTACCGGCCGCGAGGCGGAGGACCTGACCGCCGAGGTCAAGTCGATGATCGGCGACCGTGTAGCTATGTTCCCCTCGTGGGAGACGCTCCCGCATGAGAAGCTTTCGCCGGCCGTGGATACTGTGGCGCAGCGTCGTAAGGCGCTTTACGACGTTCGCCGGGGCAAAGTCGACGTTCTGATTGCGGCGGTGCGCTCGTTGGTGCAGCCGATTGTGGACGACCTCGAGGCTGAAACCAGTGCCCCCATTCACGTTCAGCTGGACCAGGACTGCGAGAACCTAGTTGAGCGGTTGGTGCATCACGGCTATTCGCATGTGGACATGGTCGGCAGGCGTGGCCAATTTGCCGTGCGTGGCGGCATCGTCGATGTTTTCCCTGCGACCGAAGAGCTGCCGGTACGTATCGAGCTCTGGGGTGACGAGGTCACCGACCTGCGCGCCTTTTCCGTCGCTGACCAGCGCACGATCTCTGAGGTAGAGGTCGACCAGCTGGATATCTTCCCGTGTCGTGCACTGCTTATCGACGACGACGTGAAGGCCGCCGCGGAGAAACTCGCCACCACGCGCTCTGGCCAGGTCCAAGAAATGCTCACCCGCATCGGCGATGGCCAGTGGGTGGAGGGCATGGAATCGCTGATCCCACTGATTAGTCAGCATCCGATGAAGATGCTCACCGAGGTCATGCCGGAGAAAACGCATGTGCTCATGTGCGGGCCGGAGCGCATTCGCTCCCGCGCACAGGACCTTATCAGTGCAGGCGAGGAGTTTATGGCCGCAGCGTGGGAAACTGCTGCGATGGGTGGCTCGGCGCCAATCGCCACGGATGGGCTGGAGCCCAGCGCGTACCGCAGCTTGGCCTCTATCCCGATGCCCACTTCGTGGCATATTTCCCCGCCCGGCATGCTGGAGGCGGGAGTCACCGAAGATGATGTGCTGCCACTGACCTTCGAGCCTGGGCCCGCGCCACGCGGAGACTTAAAGGAAATTGGTCACCTGATGAAGCAGCTGCGCGATGCCACGGTCGCGGGGGAGCGAGTGGCGTACGTGGCGGCGACGCCCGCGGGGGCGCGTCGGCAAGCGGAAAAGTTTAGGGAAGCCGGAATTGCGACGCGCATGGCGGCAGGTCCGGAGTATCCCGAGTCCGGAAGAATTACCGTCTACCAGGGTGTTTTGCACGGTGGTCTGGTATTCCCGCGTATTCCCGGTGGCGCGCTGACTCTGATTACCGAGCAGGACATCACAGGTAACCGCATCGCGGAAGGTGCGCTTGGTGGGCGCCGCAAGCCGGCGAAGCGCCGTGGTCGCGTGGATCCGCTGGCGCTGAAGGCCGGTGACTATGTCGTGCACGACACGCATGGCATTGGTCGGTTTGTGAAGCTCACTGAGCGCACCATCGGCACGGGCGAGGATCAGGCACGCCGCGAGTACGTGGTGCTCGAGTACGCACCGAGCAAGCGCGGAGGTCCCTCGGACCAGCTCTACGTGCCGATGGAGAGCCTGGATTTGCTGTCGCGCTATGTCGGCGGCGAAAAGCCCACCCTGTCGAAGATGGGCGGGTCGGACTGGAAGTCCACCAAGCGCAAGGCCCGTGGCGCTGTCCGCGAGATTGCGGAAGAGCTGGTCAAGCTCTACGCCGAGCGCCAAGCCGCGCCGGGCCACGCGTTCGCGCCGGATACGCCATGGCAGCAGGAGATGGAGGATAACTTCCCCTTCACCGAGACCGAAGATCAACTGCAGGCCATCGACGAAATTAAGTCCGACATGGAAAAGCCGGTGCCGATGGATCGCGTGCTCATCGGCGATGTCGGCTACGGCAAGACCGAGGTGGCACTGCGTGCTGCCTTCAAGGCTGTTCAAGATGGCCGTCAGGTGGCAGTGTTGGTGCCGACCACACTTCTGGCGCAGCAGCACTTGACCACTTTCACCCAACGTATGGAGGGCTTCCCGGTCACCATCCGTGGACTGTCCCGCTTCACCTCGCCGAAGGACTCCAAGGAGGTCCTCGAAGGGTTGAAGAACGGGACGGTCGACATTGTTATCGGCACGCATCGTCTCCTGCAGACCGGCGTGCAGTGGAAAGAACTCGGCCTGGTCATCGTTGACGAGGAGCAGCGTTTCGGCGTCGAACACAAGGAACACATCAAGGCGCTACGGCACCACGTCGACGTACTCACCATGTCCGCAACGCCAATTCCGCGCACGCTCGAAATGTCGATTGCTGGCATCCGCGAGATGAGCCAGATTCTCACCCCGCCGCAGGATCGTCACCCGGTGCTGACATACGTCGGCGCGCAGTCCGACAAGCAGGTCGCCGCAGCTATCAGGCGAGAGCTGCTTCGCGACGGCCAGGTGTTCTACCTGCATAATAAGGTGGAAACCATTGACAAAGTCGCCCAGACTATCCGCAATTTGGTGCCCGAGGCCCGCGTGGTAGTGGCCCACGGTCAGATGGGGGAGGAGCAGCTGGAGCGCACGGTCGATGGCTTCTGGCAGCGCGAGTACGACGTGCTGGTGTGTACCACCATCGTGGAGACCGGCCTGGATATTGCCAACGCCAATACGTTGATTGTGGAAAACGCCCACCATATGGGTCTTTCCCAGCTGCACCAGCTGCGTGGTCGTGTGGGCCGTTCCCGCGAGCGCGCCTATGCCTACTTCCTCTACCCGGAAAATCAGACGCTGACGGAGACTTCCTACGACCGTCTGTCCACGATCGCGCAGAACAATGACTTGGGTGCCGGCATGGCTGTGGCCATGAAGGACCTGGAAATGCGTGGCGCCGGAAATATCCTCGGTGCGGAGCAGTCCGGTCACATTGCCGGCGTCGGCTTCGACATGTACGTCCGACTGGTTGGCGAGGCCGTGGCCGCACTGAAGGCAGTGGCCGATGGTGAAACTCCGGATGCTTCCGATAACGAACCGAAGGAAGTTCGGATCGATTTGCCGGTCGATGCGAATATTCCGGCCGAATATGTGTCGTCGGAACGCCTACGTCTAGAGGCGTACCGCAAATTTGCTGCTGCCAGTGCGCTGGACGATATCGACGTAGTGCTCGAAGAGCTCGTTGACCGTTACGGAACCCCACCCATTGAGGTGGAGAGATTGGCGGTTATTTCACGACTTCGAATTATTTGCCGGGAATTCGGCGTGCATGAAGTTCAAGCCATGGGTGCGCACATTAGAATAACCCCTATGGAGCTTGCTGACTCCAAGCAGGTGCGTCTCAAGCGCCTGTATCCACAGGCGACCTATCGTGCGGCAACGCGCACGGTTTCCGTCGGAATGCCGAAGGAAGGGCGAGGGTTGCGGGCAAAACCTGTCCGCGACATTGCATTGGTGCAGTGGGTAGCAGACTTCTTGACATCGATGGCGGGAATTCCACGTATGGATATCTCGCACATGGGAAAGGACTAGAAACCGTATGACTATCATCAAGCTCGATAGCCGCTTTCCAACAGCGATTCCGCTGGAAGCCGCTAGCCTGCTGACCGGTGAAGTCAGCTACACCGAAGAAGTCCCGATCCGTGTGCGCTGGGCAATCGCCGACGCCGGTGGGCACTCGGTGTCCCAAGCGGAGATTCTGGTCACCACCGATATGGAAAACGACGAGGTACTCGATCGCCTCGATGCGGGCGAGAAGGTCTACTCGGTCGAGCTGGATGATGCGCCGGACCCAGCAGCTCCGGCAGCTCAGGTTGCGGCGGCTCCCCAGCAGGACTCGGTGAAAGAACCTGAGCCAGAACCGGTTGCAGAGCCAGGGGCAGAGCCTGTTGCAGAACCGCTGACTCCGCAGGAACAGCTTGCCGCAGCTCGTCTGCCCCACGTCGTCGAGGCCGTGGACATCATGGCGGCAGCACGGCGCACGGGGCAGTGGGAAGCTCGCCAGACGCACAAGAGCCTGCTGCCGTATCTCATTGAAGAGGCCTACGAGTTTGTCGACGCAGTCAACGAGGGCGGTGACATTCGTAGCGAGCTGTCGGATCTGCTGCTGCAGATCCTCTTCCACGCTGAAATCGCGGAGGACTTCGACTTCGACGATGTGGCGACCGACTTTATTTTGAAGATGCGCGCTCGTCAGCCGTACCTCTTCGACGGCACTGTGGCCGAGGGAGAGATGGTGTCGGAGGAAGAACAGGAGCGACTGTGGGCTTACGGCCGCGGACGTCCGCGCTCGAACCCGGCCACACAGCTGCCAGCTCTGACTTTGGCTGAGGAAGCCATCCGCCGCGCACGTGCACTGGGACTGTCCGATGCAGACATTCCAGTGGAGATTCTGGTCCCGACCCCGGGGCTGGAGACTGAGTCCGGTGCGGAAGAACGGACCCGACAGGCTTCACGCACATTCCTGACTGAGCTGGCCCAGATGGAGAATCAGCAGGCCGGCAGTGCTGAGCAGTGGGCAGCGGGCAGCGAAGATAACGAAGAGGCTGAGGACTTCGGCCCGTCGGAAAGCGACAGCTAGTTTCCAGCAAAAGTGATTTCTGTCCTCGAGTTTGAGTGATTTTTACGGTCTACCCCGTAGAGTAATTCCCCATGCCTTCTAATTCTCCCTTTGATGAATACGCGCACCCCGCACCCCGCGGGGCGAAGCCGCGTGGCCGCAGTAAGGGGAAAAAGAAGTCCTCGAGAGGCTGTGGCTGCCTCGGTCTAACCTCCCTGGCGGTGCTGATCATCATTGGCACGGTTGGGGCGTTGGCTATGTTCACTGGACCCGTAATCCCGTCGTTGACCAAGAAGCCGATTCCGGATAATGTGCCGCCTGCTGCGGCTGAGCCACCGCCGATGATTGATGTCAACGCGCCCGGGCGCACCTCGGAACAGCTCCGACAGTGGGCGCAGCAGATTTCCCCGAAGACGGGTATTTCTGAGGACGCTCTCCGCGCCTACGGCAACGCATATGTGATTGCGGCAGAACAGTTCCCGAACTGCCACCTGGAGTGGAACACGCTTGCAGGACTGGGCAAAGTGGAGACTAATCACGGCACGTACTCGGGCAATTGGCTCAAGCCGGCTCATATCGGCGCCGATGGGGTAGTCAGTCCGACGATTATCGGTCCGCCGCTGGACGGCACGAGTGGGTTTGCTGAGGTTCTCGATACTGACAACGGCGAACTCGACGGTGACACAGAGTATGACCGCGCTGTGGGGCCGATGCAGTTTATTCCCGAGACCTGGCATCGTTTTGCGATGGATGCGTCTGGTGATGGTGTCGCCGACCCCAACAACATCGACGACGCAACTGCGACCACCGCACGGATGCTCTGCAGTGGGGAACGCGACCTCGCCACCCCGGAAGGGTGGGCATCTGCAATTCGCTCATATAACCAGTCTGAGCAGTATCTTCGCGATGTTCGGGACGCTGCGGCGAACTATGCGCTGAATCAGCCCGCATAGGGTGAAAAGGATTTAAGGCGAAGGTTGGCAAACCGTGCCACAATTGGAGTCATGTGCCGGAACGGTTCCGGCGGAAAGGTGACCTATGGCTGCAATCATCGAGTTGAACGCACGCGAAATTCTGGACTCCCGTGGTAACCCGACCGTTGAGGTTGAGGTGCTGTTGGAAGACGGCGCTGTGGGCCGCGCTGCGGTTCCGTCCGGTGCCTCCACCGGCGTTCATGAGGCACACGAGCTCCGCGATGGCGGAGACCGTTACCTGGGCAAGGGTGTCGAGAAGGCTGTCCGCGCTGTGCTCGAGGAGATTGAGGACGCAATTATTGGCCTCGAGGCTGAGGACCAGCGTCTGGTTGACAAGACCATGATTGAGCTGGACGGCACCGACAACAAGTCCCGCCTGGGTGCTAACGCAATCCTGGGTGTTTCCATGGCTGTTGCCAAGGCTGCTGCTGAGTCCGCTGGCCTGGATCTGTTCCGCTACGTCGGCGGCCCGAACGGTCACGTTCTGCCGGTTCCGATGATGAACATCCTCAACGGTGGCGCACACGCTGACTCCGGCGTTGACGTCCAGGAGTTCATGATTGCTCCGATTGGCGCCCCGACCTTCAAGGAAGCACTGCGCGTCGGTGCTGAGGTCTACCACGCACTCAAGAAGGTCATTAAGGACAAGGGCCTGTCCACTGGCCTCGGTGATGAGGGCGGCTTCGCTCCGTCGGTTGACTCCACCAAGGCTGCACTGGACCTGATTGTTGAGGCAATTGAGGCCGCAGGCTACAAGTTGGGCGACGATGTCGCTCTGGCTCTCGACGTCGCTTCTTCCGAGTTCTTCAAGGACGGCAAGTACCACTTCGAGGGCGGCGAGCACACCGCTGAGGAGATGGCAGCTGTCTACGCTGACCTGGTTGAGAACTACGCCATCGTCTCCATCGAGGATCCGCTGCAGGAGGATGACTGGGAGGGCTACACCACCCTGACTGCTCAGCTTGGTGACAAGGTCCAGATCGTCGGCGACGACTTCTTCGTCACCAACCCGAAGCGTCTGGCAGAGGGCATTGAGAAGAAGGCCGCTAACGCTCTGCTGGTCAAGGTCAACCAGATTGGTACCCTGTCCGAGACCTTCGAGGCCGTCGCAATGGCTCACAACGCCGGCTACAAGTCCATGATGTCCCACCGCTCCGGTGAGACTGAGGACACCACCATCGCTGACCTGGCTGTCGGCCTGAACTGTGGCCAGATCAAGACCGGTGCTCCGGCTCGCTCCGAGCGCGTTGCTAAGTACAACCAGCTGCTGCGCATCGAGGAGTACCTGGGTGACGCTGCTGTCTACGCTGGTCGCAGCGCATTCCCGCGTTTCAAGTAAAGAGCTGAGGCGCTGCGAAAGCTGCGTCTAGCACTGCCCGTCCGCACCACGCACGTGGTTGTGGGCGGGTTTTTGTTATTTCATCGGCTGGCGGTCGGGTAGAGTGTGGGGCATGAGTGCATCGGACCGATCTCGCCGCGGAACACAGTCGCGCCCTGCAGGGGCGGGGCAGCGTTCGGCAGCGGCAATCGCATCGGGAATGCGCTCGCTGAGCACGGCACAGAAGATCGGTATTGGTCTGCTGGTGCTTTTCTTAGTATCTGTTCTCGCAATTCCGCTGCGGACTTTTGCACAACAGCAGGCGGATGTAGCCGCAACGCAGGACAATATTGCTCGCATGGAACAGCGAATTAAGCAGTTAGAGGATGAAAAGGAGCTGTACTCCAACCCCGCCTATGTTAAGGAGCAGGCACGTCTGCGCCTGGGGCTGGTAGAGCCGGGGGAGACCCCATTCCGTATCCTCGATCCGGCCGTGGGCGAACAGCCTGTGACGCAGCCGGAGGAAATTCCGCAGCACCAGGCCAAGAAGTGGTACGAGACGCTGTGGGATTCCATTTCCATCCCGCCCGAACCCGAAGAGACTCGCCCTAATCCGGGGCGCGATCAGGCAACGAGGCCAGAGAGCTTGCCGACGGTACCGGAGTCCTAAACCTCCGTAGGGCTACCTGGGGCCTCTCGGTGAGGTTGCATGCGCGGCGGAGTGTGCCGTCGTAAAGCGAAGCAACGCGCTTGTAAGGCGACTGTGAGATTATGTGTCAGTAAAACGGAAGCAAAAGGAGTGTGACCGATGTCTGTGGATACCGCAGATTTGGAAGTGATAGCGGAGCAGCTCGGACGTGAACCGCGCGGTGTAGTGGACATCTCTTACCGCAGCCCCGACGGCACTCCTGGTGTGGTCAAGACGAAGTCGCGCTTGGACGATGGCACTCCGTTTCCCACGCTCTTTTACCTAACTGATCCGCGACTCACCGCGGAGGCCTCCCGGTTGGAGACGACTGGCGTGATGAAGGAAATGACCGCGCGTCTGGAAAGCGACGAAGAGCTCGCCGCCGATTACCAGCGCGCGCACGAGGCGTTTCTGGCAGAGCGCAATGAGATGGAAGACCTGGGCACGGACTTCTCCGGTGGCGGCATGCCGACGCGCGTGAAGTGCCTCCACGTTCTTATTGCCTACGCGCTGGCCAAGGGGCCGAATCACTTCCGACTGGGTACTGAGTCGGTGGCGCTGGCGGCGGAGAACGAGAAGCTGCGCGGCACCGCGATTCCCGCAGATTGGCCCACGATTGCCGAGCTCGGTATTGCGTATCCGGGGGTGGAGGGATAAATGACGACCCTCGCTGCCGTCGACTGCGGCACTAATTCGCTTCGCCTGCTTATCAGCCGGGTCGAGGTTGTCGATGGAGTTCTCGAAATCACAGAACTGCACCGACTGATGGAAATCGTCCGCCTTGGCCAGGGCGTGGATGCCACTGGCATGCTGGCTCCAGAGGCGCTGGAGCGCGTGCGGGAGGCTCTGACGAAGTATGCGGAGCTTATGCAGGTCGAAAAAGTGCAAGCAGTCCGAATGGTGGCGACATCGGCGACACGCGACGCAAGCAACCGCGACGATTTCTTCGCCATGACCCGCGAGATTCTCGCTCCGTGGGGTGCAGAGGCCGAGGTTATTTCCGGCGACGAGGAAGCCGCGCTGTCCTTCCGCGGGGCGGTAGATGACTTGGAGCCCGAGCTCGGTCCGTATTGCGTCATTGACGTCGGCGGTGGCTCCACCGAGGTTATTGTCGGTGACCACGATGGTACGGTAGCCGGTTCTGATTCCGTGGCTATGGGCAGTGTGCGCTTGACCGAACGGTTCCTGCAGGCCTCGCCACCGACGGCGGAACAGGTCCAGGAGGCGCGTTCGTATGTTGCGGAGCTGGCCGACGAGATTGTTGCGAAGGTGCCTGTCGACAAGGCTCGCACCATCGTCGGCTGCGCCGGGACCTTCACCACGCTGTCGGCGCTGGCACAGGGGCTAGAAACCTACGACCCGGAGGCAATCCACCTGTCGCAGCTGCGCTTTGCGGCGTTGCGTGCGCTGACCGCGTCCGTGATTGAGACCGACGCGGAGTCCCTCGCTGCCAATCCCGTGATGCATCCGAAGCGCGCGGATGTCTTCGCCGGCGGTTCCATCATTGTGGACGGTCTGATGGACATGTTTGAGGCGCTGCCGCTTTCCGAGGCAGCGAAGGAAGAGCAGCGCTTTTTCTACATCAGCGAGAAGGATATCCTCGACGGAATTGTGGCGAGTTTGGTAGACACCCATATCGCCCATTAATCTTTCTTAGGGGCCCCTATAGCCCAATTGGCAGAGGCAGAGGACTTAAAATCCTTTCAGTGTGGGTTCGAGTCCCACTGGGGGCACCAAAAGGCCAGGTCAGAGAGTTTTCTGACCTGGCCTTTTGCTATTTGTGCGCGCTACATGCGGATTACGGCAGGACGTTGAACTTCTTGCCGAGGACAAGTGCCGTGTTGAACACCTTCGAGTACAGCTCACGCGGCATCTGCGGCATCGACACCGGGGAAAGACGCTGCACGGTCACTGTCTGCTCATCGGTGTACTTCAGCAGGCCGCCCGCTGCTTGACGACGGCCCACACCCGAATCCTTGAAACCACCCATCGGGGCATCGACAGACGCGAAGGCCGCAGCAAAACCATCGTTGACATTGACGGTACCGGCCTCAAGCTGTGGAGCCAGCTCCTTTGCGCGACGCGGGGAGGTCCACAGCGAAGCGTTGAGGCCATAACGGGAATCGTTGGACTTGGCGATAGCCTCATGGACGTCCGAGACACGCTGGAGGACTACCACCGGGCCGAATACCTCTTCGGTCAGCAGGGCGACGCCCTCCGGGACGTCGGTAAGCACGGTCGGCTCGTAGAACAGCGGTCCCAGATCCGGGCGAGGACGACCGCCGGCCAGCACGGTGGCGCCGGCCTCGATAGCCTCGTCGACCATGGACTTGACGGTGTCGAACTGGCCCTGAGACTGCAGGCAGCCCATCTCGGTTTCCCACTCGTAGCCAGCGCCGATGGACATTGCCTTCACGCGGTCGGTGAATGCCGGGACGAACTCGTCCCAGACTGAGTCCACGACATAGATTCGCTCAATGGACACGCACAGGTGACCGGAGTTGGTGAAGCAGCCAATGCGTGCGCCCTCGACCGCGCGGTTGATGTTGGCATCCTCAGCGACAATCAGCGGGTTCTTGCCGCCGAGCTCCGCGGAGAAACTGATCAGGCGTTCGCCGCACTGCTGTGCCAGCGAGCGGCCGGTCTCGGAGGAGCCGGTGAACATCAGGAAGTCACACTGGCCGACAATGCCCTGGCCGACAACGCGACCGGGTCCTGGAATGACCTGGAAGAGATCCTCCGGAAGGCCAGCGCGGTAGAGCAAATCGACAGCGAAGAGAGCGGTAAACGGAGTGGTGCTGTCCGGCTTGAGCACGATGGCGTTACCGGCCATCAGTGCAGCCAGCGCATCGGAAACCGCGAGGGTCAGCGGGTAGTTCCACGGAGCAATAACACCGACGACGCCCTTTGGGTGGTGGTAGACGGTGGTCTTGGAAAGTACCGGGACCGCGCCGTGCGCTCGCTTCGGCTCAAGCAGTTTCGGGCCCTGATTGCCGTAGTAGCGGGCGGTGATAGCGGTGTGTACGAGCTCCTCGTGGGCACTGGCGCGGTTTTTACCGGTCTCGGCCTGCAGCAGGTCCAGCACCTGGTCGCAGTGGGTAAAGAGCAGGTCGTGGAAGTGGTGCAGCACTTCGCCGCGCTTTTCCGGCGCCATGCGGGCCCACTTCTTCTGCGCGGCACGGGCACGCTTGAAGGCCTCGTCGACATCGGCCTGGGTACCGACAGGAATCTGCGCCAGCTCCTGGCCGGTAAATGGTGCCGAGATAGTGGCGGTCTTCGACTTATCAGCTACCGTGACGCGCTGAAGAAGGCGGGCAACGAGCTCGTCGTTAAGCGGATTGCGGATGGTAGTTCGGTTTGTCGTAGCAGTAGATGCTGTCATGGCACAGATACTACTGTTGCGCGGCGCCCCGAGATAGTAAATTTGGCAAAACTACAAAAACTTAGAAAACTTTAGTAAGTAGTCCAGCCCATCCGACGGTTGCGGTCCGGGTCGCGCGGGCCATCGTTGCCGAACTCGAACGGTTCGTGGCCGTCGACATCGCCGTAGCGCATCTCCGGGTCATCATCCAGATCGTCGTCGACGTCGATGTCCGGCTTTTCCTCGGCCAACCGCTTGCCGAGGGTGTCATGCGGAGAAGCGCCCCGCCAGCGGTCCGGCGGATCCATTACATAATTCTCGCCATCACCGGTGAGGAAGTCGCCATCGAGCCCTTCCGAGCCATCGAGCGTGGTCTCGTCGAAATCACCAGTGGTATCCGGATCGTAGTCAAGGCCATCAGACATCTTGACCAACCTCCTGTTTCATAATCACTCATGTGGTGCCCACGCCTGGCGACTGTGAGTGTTTCCGCGATTACAAAATCACCGCCAGCAGGCGAGGAATTACCTTGATACTAACTGTTTTTCAGGGTTGGGAACAATACCTTTACATCGCCCGTTGTAGAAAGTGTAGGCAAACGTACGCGCGTGTGCCTGAATACAAAACGTAAGAAAAACTGAGAAAAGAAAGAAGGACGACGTGCGCGAAAGCAGCAATCCTGCATTCAGTTCACTTACTAAGACCGTCGCCCGCGGACAGGCGGGCGCACATCACTACGGCCAAGGTCAGATGGGCGCTGGCTACGGGGATAACCCGTACCAGTCGCAGGTTGCCGCCGACTACCGTCCGATGACGGTCGACGATGTCGTTTCCAAGACCGGCATCACGCTGGCAACCATCATTGTTCTGGCTGCAGTCAACTTCTTCATTGCCGTCAGTGTCTCCACCAGCCTGGCCATGATTCTGACCATTGTCGGCGCCATCGGTGGTCTGATTACTGTTTTGGTGTCCACCTTCGGCAAGAAGTACGGCTCCGCGCCGGTTACCCTCACCTACGCGGCCTTCGAGGGGCTCTTCGTCGGTGGCATCAGCTTCATGTTCACCGCTCCAATTCAGGGCGTTGCCGCAGGTGCGCTGATTATGCAGGCAGTGCTGGCCACCCTGGGTGTCTTCATCGGTATGCTCTTCGTCTACAAGTCGGGCGCTATCCGCGTGACCCCGAAGTTCACCCGTTTTATGAGTGCGGCTCTGATTGGTGTCCTGGTCCTCATGCTGGGCAACCTGGTGCTCTCCCTGTTCGGCCTGGGCTTCCCGCTGCGTGACGGCGGCATGCTGTCGATCATCTTCTCGCTGGTCTGCATCGGCCTGGCAGCCTTCAGCTTCCTGATTGACTTCGATCAGGCTGACCGCCTGGTCCGCGCTGGCGCTCCGGCTCAGTACGCCTGGGGTGTCGCCCTCGGCCTGGCTGTGACCCTGGTCTGGCTCTACACCGAGATTCTGCGTCTGCTGTCCTACTTCAGGGACTAAACGCTAGAAAACTAACTAACGCACAAGCGCCGGTTAGCCCGTTATTACGGGTGGCCGGCGCTTTGTTGTTGGCAGTCGACATATTGACCGATCAGGCTGTTCAGTGTGACGTCGTAAAGCGCGTTATTGAAGCGGGAGAGGGCACAAAAAATGGACCGATAGGCCATATGGGCTTCTATCGGTCCAAGAATCGGGCACTGTGGCCCGAAGTTGCCGCCTGGGTTGAGGCGGTCTAACGCCGGGAGCGCTTAGGCGTCCATCTCCGGGTCGTACGGCTCAGCCTTGACCACAGTGACAGACACTTCGTCGCCGCTCGGGGAAGCGTAAGTGCGGGTCTCGCCCTCCTTAGCGCCGACCAGAGCCTTGCCCAGCGGGGAATCGGTGGAGTAGGTCTCCAGGTTCGGGTTGGAGGAGTCAGCGCCACGGGTACCGATGAGGAAGGTCTCGGTGTCGTCTTCGTCGCCGTCGTAGTAGACGTGGACCACGGTGCCGACCAGAGCCACACCGGACTCCTGCGGAATCTCGCCGACGGTGGCGCGCTGGAGCAGGTCTTCGAGGTAGCGGATGCGTGCCTCTTCCTGTCCCTGCTGCTCACGAGCGGCATCGTAGCCGGCGTTTTCCTTCAAGTCGCCCTCTTCGCGGCGCTCGTTAATCTCGGCGGCGATGACCGGGCGGTTTTCATATAGCGCCTCAAGCTCGGCCTTGAGCTTGTCGTAGGACTCCTGGGTGAGCCATGGGCTATTGTTCTTTGCCTCAGTCATGGTTCCTCCTGTGTTTTTGGCTATTTAATACAAAAGCGGCCCCGCGTGGGGCCGTCGGCTGCGTCACAGGATAGCACTGTCACGCCACATGGCAATAACAGGCGCATCGGAGTGTTGTTGCGCACGCTTTACGATGTGCCGTGGAAGCGCATAATCCTCAGTTGCGAAAGGAGGTTACTTCGCAGGTGCGAGGAACTCCGGAATGTCGGTGGAGCAGCCGTAGACATCGCCTGCGACGGCCAGCTCGCGGGTGGCAATGGGGACGTCCATACGCACCGTAGCGGGGCCGCCGCCCGGAATGAATACGTCGCGACGCCCGACCTCTGCCACGTCATAGTTCAGCGCATAGATAATGCAGTAGCTATCCAGCTCCGGCTTTTCGCGGGTGACGTCCAGGGTGAAGATGAACTGCTCATCTTC
Source organism: Corynebacterium sp. 239_CJEI (assembly GCF_001055995.1). Taxonomy (NCBI): domain Bacteria; kingdom Bacillati; phylum Actinomycetota; class Actinomycetes; order Mycobacteriales; family Corynebacteriaceae; genus Corynebacterium; species Corynebacterium sp. 239_CJEI. The sequence continues at coordinate 65,593 of NZ_JVOW01000028.1, forward strand.
CTTACCTGGAGTGCGGCTCCAGCCCGCTTGCGTTGCAGAGACATCCGGGGCGGAGACGCGGTTCATCTGAACGAAGATGTATGCGCCGGCGATGACGAGCATGCCAACAATAGCGATGACAACCAATTTTGCGGGGAGAGTGCGACTGTTGTCCCCATAGCGCTCGCGCTGCTCGTTAGGCGCTGCGGTATTTCGGGTGTTTCGCTCCGAACTTTCAGCCATGCTTTTTAGCCTATCGGAGTTCTCAGTCGACGTGGTAAAATGTTGACAGTTAAACAATCTTTCTGGTGTGGCGCGGTGTCCTGCTGCTATGTCGTTCCGCCGAGTAGCGATGCTGCGTGGTCATATGATGGTGCAGCGCTATAGTGGGGCGGTATTGAAACGGTGCTGGAGTAGCATCGTTGCGGTCGAAGGGCTCCGGCCTTGGCCAGAAAACATGGACTGAGATAGTAGCGGGAGTGACTTCAATTGACACTTCGTCTGATGGCAATTCACGCTCATCCTGATGACGAATCGAGCAAGGGCGCCGCAACGATGGCCCGATATGCGGCGGAAGGGCATCGCGTCAAAGTGGTGACCTGCACCGGCGGTGAGGCTGGTAGCATTCTCAACCCGGCGATGGATCGGCCGGAGGTGCGGGAGAATATCGCCGCGGTGCGCGTTCACGAAATGGCTGCAGCCGCTGAGATCCTCGGCGTTGAACATGAGTGGCTCGGCTTTACCGACTCCGGTCTGCCTGCGGGGAACCCGGTGCCGGTGCTGTCGCACGGTGTGTTTGCGCGCCAATCGGTCGAGGATGCGACCAAGCCTCTCATTCGGACCATCCGGGAATTCCGCCCGCACGTTGTCATTACTTACGACGAAAACGGTGGTTACCCGCACCCGGACCACATCATGACCCACATCGTGTCCATGCGCGCTTGGCTGGAGTCCGGAACGGATAAGTACCCCGAACTCGGTGAACCATGGGAGATTTCCAAGCTCTACTACACCCACGGTTTCATCAAGGCGCGCCTCATCGCGCTGGATAACTACTATCGTGACAACGGCTTGGAAAGTCCGCTGGCCGAGTCCTTCCGTCGTTGGACTAAGACTCCCGGCGACATCATGACCCGCGTGACCACGCAGGTCGAGTGCGGCGATTACTTCCAGCAGCGGGATCAGGCGCTGCTGGCGCACGCCACGCAGATCGATCCGAACGGGCCATTCTTCGCCGTGCCGGTAGACATTCAGCAGCGCGTTTGGCCGACCGAAGAGTTTGAGCTCGCCCGCACTCGCGTGCAGACTGAGCTGCCAGAGACCGATCTCTTCGCCGGTATCGACCCCGACGCGGAATAGTCCGGAATTAACGCTAAGCTGGAACTCATGATTGAAAGCTTCGATGCCTTGGCGGCTCGCACGACAATTTTCCTGGCGCAGAACCCCACTGGTCCGCGGGGTGCTGACTTCGGTAAGGCCTCTCCTATTGGCCTGCTCATCATTGTCGTTTTGCTCATCGTCATCCTGGCTCTCGGCTGGGATCTCTCGCGGCGCGCGAAGCGCATGGCCGCCCGCCGGAAGTTTGCCGAGGCGCACGGTATGGATCCCTTTGATTCCGAGGCCGTGGATAAAGCGATGGCTGCAGCAGAGCAGCGTCGTGAAGCGGAGTAGTTAGCGTCAAGGCATGTGCGCGCCGCTTGACGACGGGCAATGTGTGCACCCCTGATTGTTTCCCATGTGGCGGGATTTGGAGTTCGAATTGCGGGATTCTAGGCAGTGCGCTACAGTCAAGCACATGCGTATGTGGCGATTTTATTTTTCGAAGGCTCCGGAGGCAGTGACGACATAGTCACAGCCGGCGGCTAATCGTCACGTCGCCACCAACCGGAGCCAAAGGCAGCAGCCCCAACCAATCGGGGCGCTGCCTTTTGTCGTATCTACAGCCAAAATGCGCAACTAATCACCCAGAGAAAAGAGACCTCAGATGACCCCTCCAACTTCCCTCGAAGCCCCCGCCTCGACCGCGAACCGCCGCGTCGTAGCCTTCCACGACCTGCCCTCCCCAGAAGAGGTCATGGCCAAACAGCCACTGACCCCAAACCTGGTTAACGAGGTAGAGCAGTCGCGACTCGACGTCGCCCGCGTCATCGCCCGTGAAGACGATCGTCTGCTGGTCGTTGTCGGCCCGTGCTCCATTCACGACCCTGAGGCCGCCATCGACTACGCCCGCCGCCTGAAGGCCACCGCCGATGAGCTCGACGAGGACCTGCTGGTCGTCATGCGCGTCTACTTCGAAAAGCCGCGCACCACCGTCGGCTGGAAGGGACTCATCAACGACCCCGACCTGGATAGCTCCTTCAAAATCAACAAGGGCCTGCACATGGCCCGCGAGGTACTCATCGAGGTCCTGCGCACCGGCCTGCCCGCCGGCGCCGAATTCCTCGAGCCCAACAGCCCGCAGTACATTTCCGACGCCGTCTCCTGGGGTGCAATTGGTGCGCGCACCACGGAGTCGCAGGTCCATCGTCAGCTCGCTTCCGGACTTTCCGTGCCCATCGGCTTCAAGAACGGCACCGACGGCAACGTCCAGGTCGCCGTGGACTCGCTGGTCTCCGCAGCAAACCCGCACTTCTTCTTCGGCATGAACGACCAAGGCCGCGCCGCCGTTGTCGAAACCGCCGGCAACCACAACTGCCACATCATCCTCCGCGGTGGCACCTCCGGCCCGAACTGGGACGAAGAATCGCTTAACGACGCCGAAGCGCGCCTGAACAAGGCCGAGCAAACCGTCAGCATCATGGTGGATGCCTCCCACGCCAATTCCGGAAAATCCGAGGTGCGCCAGGCCGAGGTCGTTGAGGAGCTCGGCAAGCTCATCGGGGGCGGCGACGAGCGCATCACCGGCATCATGATGGAGTCCTTCCTCGAAGCCGGCGCGCAAAAAATTACCGATGGTCGTAAGGGCCTCGTATACGGCAAGTCCGTCACCGATGCGTGCATGGATTGGGAAACCACCGACCGGCTGCTGCGTACGCTTGCGGCAGAAGTTCGGAAGCGTCGGCAGGCACGCGACTAAGCACAAAGTGGCCGTGCCCATTGGGTAGGGTTACATATGTGAAAGAAAACCAGCCGTCCTCACTCCGGCGGATCGCCTATCCGCTCTACGAGCGCAAACTAGCCCAAGAGCTAGAAGGAAAACCTCGCCCCAAGCACGTTGCCATCATGGCCGATGGCAACCGCCGCTGGGCGAGGGAGGCTGGATTCACCGACGTCAGCCACGGCCACCGCGTCGGCTCCCGCAAAATCGCAGAATTCGTCGGCTGGTGCGCCGAGCAGGAAATCGAGCTGGTCACCATCTACCTGCTCTCCACCGAAAACCTCGGGCGAGACCCCGAAGAGCTGGAATTACTGTTCGACATCATCGCCGACGTCGTCGACGAATTGGCGCAATCGCCTAACGACGTGCGCCTGCGCATGGTCGGCCACCTCGAGCTCCTTCCGGAAAGAATGACCGCCCGGCTGCGTCACGACGAAGAAGTCACCGCGAACAACACCGGCATCCAGGTCAACATCGCCGTTGGCTACGGTGGTCGGCAGGAAATCGTCGACGCAGTACGCAGAATCATCCGGGAATCAGTCGCCGAAGGAATTGATGCTTCCGAGCTCGAGGAGAGCATCACCACCGACGCCATTTCTCGCCGCCTCTATACATCCGGACAACCGGACCCCGATCTAGTCATCCGCACTTCCGGAGAACAGCGGCTCAGCGGCTTCCTTCTCTGGCAAACCGCCTACTCCGAGATTTGGTTCACCGATACCTACTGGCCCGAATTCCGCCGCATCGACTTCCTCCGCGCACTTCGAGACTTTTCGCAGCGCTCACGCCGCTTCGGCAAATAACCTCCCTACATCCGGAAAAATTTCCGGATGTTAGAGTTTGCGCATCCGGACCCTCGAAACCTTGTGGTCCCGAGACTTCGTAAGAACTAATGACGCCCGCACTCGAGTGGGCAAAATATTTTCCGTCAGGTTCGGCAAGTTCACCTGCTGCCAAATGCGTCGGGCCACCTCGGCCGCAGCTTCGTCGTCAAGCGTGGCGTAATCCGCGAAGTGCGCGCCCGGAGCGCGAAACGCCGTCTGGCGGAGACTGAGGAAACGATTAATGTACCAGCGTTCGATGTCCGCGCGCGGGGCATCGACGTAGACACTGAAATCGAAAAGATCGGAAATCATCAGCGTCGGGCCCGTCTGCAAAACGTTGAGCCCCTCGAGAATGAGAATGTCCGGACGATCGACATCGACGAACTCATCCGGCACCCGGTCATAGAGCGTGTGCGAATACACCGGCGCCTTCACATGCCGCGCCCCCGACTTCACCGCCGTGACAAACCGCATCAACGCACGCTGATCATACGACTCCGGATACCCCTTGCGCTGCATAATCCCACGGCGATTCAATTCCTCAGAAGGATAGAGGAAGCCATCAGTAGTAACCAAGTCCACCCGCGGATTAGTCTCCCAGCGCTCGAGCAGGACCTGCAGCAAACGCGCCGTCGTTGACTTGCCGACCGCCACCGAACCCGCGACGCCGATAATAAACGGCACCGACGCCCCCTTCGAAGGATTTTCCCCAAGAAAGTTCGACGTTACGGCGTTCAGCTCCCGATGCGCCGCCACACGCATGTGAATCAGACGAGAAAGCGGAAGATAGACCTCGGCGACTTCGTCCAGGTCGATGTTTTCACCGATACCGGAAAGTCGTTCAGCTTCCTCTTCCGTCAGCACCAGAGGCATATTCTTGCGCATTTCGCGCCACTGCTCGCGTTTGAACTCGACGTACGGGCTGGGGGATGTTGCGCGCGTCATACTTCCAATTGTGCCAAGGGGGTGCCGAAAACCGGAAAACGAGTCAATAAAGGGGGCATACCTGAATGGTGCTGCTTTCGTGGTTTGCCCCATAAAGGGCTAGCATGGCCTGTGGCATTGAAGTTTCATTGAAAGGTCGAAAACCTACTCATGACCGGGTCTAACAATAACGATGTCCGCTACCAATCGCTGCGTGAACTCGATCCCGACCTCGCAGAGGCAATGGCAGGGGAGCTCTCTCGTCAGCGTGACATGCTCGAAATGATTGCCAGTGAGAACTTTGTTCCACGTGCAGTGCTGCAAGCTCAGGGCTCGGTTCTGACCAACAAGTACGCCGAAGGCTACCCGGGCCGTCGTTACTACGGCGGCTGCGAATACGTCGACGTCGTCGAGGACATGGCACGCAACCGCGCCAAGGAGCTCTTCGGCGCTGAGTTCGCCAACGTTCAGCCACACGCAGGTGCGCAGGCAAACGCTGCCGTTCTGCATGCGCTGATCAACGCCGGTGACAAGATTATGGGCCTCGACCTGGCACACGGCGGTCACCTGACCCACGGCATGAAGCTTAACTTCTCCGGCAAGCTCTACCACGTCGCCGCATACGGTGTGGACAAGGACACCATGCGGATCGATATGGACAAGGTGCGTGAGCAGGCGCTCGCAGAAAAGCCGGATGTTCTCATCGCAGGTTGGTCGGCGTACCCGCGCCACCTCGACTTCGAAGCTTTCCGTTTCATCGCCGATGAGGTCGGTGCGAAGCTGTGGACGGACATGGCGCACTTCGCAGGCCTGGTTGCCGCCGGTCTGCACCCGTCGCCGGTTCCGCATTCTGACGTTGTGTCGACCACCGTTCACAAAACCCTCGGTGGTCCACGTTCGGGCATGATTTTGGCTAAGCAGGAGTACGCCAAGAAGCTGAACTCCGCTGTTTTCCCGGGGCAGCAGGGTGGTCCGCTGATGCACGCCATCGCCGGCAAGGCCGTGGCGCTGAAGATTGCTGGTACCGAGGAGTTCAAGGAGCGCCAGGAGCGCACTCTCGCTGGTGCCCGCATTCTGGCTGAGCGTCTCACCGCTTCCGACTGCGCCGAGGCTGGCGTCGATGTTCTCACTGGCGGCACCGATGTCCACCTGGTTCTGGCGGATCTGCGCAATTCTGAGATGAACGGCCAGGAGGCCGAGGATCTGCTCCACGCTGTTGGCATCACCGTTAACCGTAATGCCGTTCCGTTTGACCCGCGTCCTCCGATGGTTACATCCGGACTTCGTATCGGTACTCCGGCGCTGGCCACCCGTGGTCTCGACGAGAAGGCGTTCACCGAGGTCGCCGATGTCATCGGTACTGCTCTCGCCGCCGGCAAGAATGCGGATGTTGACTCCCTGCGTGCTCGTGTTTCGAAGATTGCTCAGGAATTCCCGCTTTACGACGGCATCGAGGACTGGAACCTCATCTAATTCTGCGTTTTTGCAGCGCAAGTACCCGTTCTAGCAGTGCGCTAGGACGGGTTTTCCCGTACATCCGGGTTTTGGTCCGGAGGTGGTGGCTCCGGCCCGAGCTGTTTCGTCGTGCCTGCCCGGTATCCGGCGTAGGACCTCCCGGACATTGATGTCACGAATGAGTTGCTAAACAGCGGCGGCCGAGTCTTGTCAGGTGGGCGCCATCGAATATGTCCGGATGTGGGGATGCGTTCGAGGTGGCCGTTGCGTCCTTCCCGGTCGTCGTCGTTAAGCCCGTTGTGTTCGCGGCAGACCATGGTGAGGTTGTCCAGCGTGGTTGTGCCGCCGTGTTTGTGGGCGACTAGGTGGTGCGCTTGTCCGCTATAGGCGGGGCGTTCACAGCCGGGCCAGGCGCAGATGGGGTTGTCGATGAGCATCGCGATGCGCTGCTCTTCAGTCGCCAGGCGGGGGTTGCCGATGGGAAATAAGTCCGTAATGGCGCTGTGTTCGTCGTAAAGCACGGCCCACCCGGTGTCGGCGAGTAGGGCGTTGAGGAAGACGTCGGGGGCGAGCGCAGAGCCGTTGGTGGTGGCGGCGAATCGCGGGCTGTAGTCGATGAGGTCTTGTGCGGTGATGATGATGGCGGGTTGGTAGCGCATTTCATCGAGCTTGTCGACGGGCGTTGCGGCATCGGCATGCTCGAGGCGCTCGGCAAGCGCTTGGCCGACGCAGCGGTCGTGGGAAAACTCCGGATGGGACTTCCGGATTTCTGCGGCACGGATGGTAAGCGGCGACAGGAGATTGTCGAGCATATCCGAGGGGCCGGAGATGTGGAAGTGCTTCATTCCCCGGATGTCTACCTTCCGGGAAAATCGGGCGCGCAGATGCTGGGGTGGCTCGTCTTCGGTGTTGAGCTCGGTGAGAGTTTCCCGCATGTAGAGATCGAGTTCTTCGAAGCCGAGGCGTTCGGCGGCAGCGACGAATGTGAGGCGGAGGTTGTCGTGGAGTTCGGCGTTGTTGGCTTGGCGGCTGCGCTTGTCGATAAGCACGCAGGTGTCCAGGCTGAGGCCGAGCTGGCGCGCAAGGGCGGTGGCGTCTTCGCGGGCTTTGGTGTTTTCCTCGGTGTCAGCGGGTTGGAGGTAGTGGGCGGCGACGCGTAGCAAAAGCCGGAGGCGCGCCGGGTCAAGGCCGAGGGTTGCCGCCAGGTGGGAGGTGGCGTCGTGGCCGTCGGGACGCGCGGCGTGGAGTTCCGCTAGCGTGTCCATTCCGCGCGAGGCCAGTGCGGCGAGCGTCCCAAGAACTGTCATGCCTTTGAAGGTAAAAGTCCGGATGTAGGGGGACAACGCCTATGGGGGCAGGCTGTGGATAAGTCAGCCGGTTTAGCAGTTATCCACATCCGGACTTTTCACCGCGCAAACGCACCGCAGCTGCACCGCCGTACCGCCGCACCACGCGCTGCCGTCTGTTACGCCCCGAAGTCAGCGAGCGGCTGTCCGGTGAGGCGGAAGGTGTCCCATTCGTCCATGGGGAAGGCGCCGAGGGAGCGGTAGAAATCGATGGAGGGTTGATTCCACTTCAGGACGCACCACTCGACACGTGAGTAGCCTCGCTCCACGGCAATTCGCGCGAGGTTCTGCAGCAGTGCTTTGCCCTTGCCGGTGCCGCGTGCCTCGGGGCGGACGTAGAGGTCTTCGAGGTAGATGCCGTGGGTGCCTTCCCAGGTGGAGTAGTTGAGGAACCACAGGGCAATGCCGTCGAGGCGCGGGCTGCCTTCAACACCGCCACCAACGCCATCGCCACCATCACCGCCACCGGCGCCGTCGTCCAAATTTCCGGATGTGGAGTCGACGACGTGGCAGAAAATCGCAGGGTTGTCCCCGAAGAGCTGTTCGCGCAGGCGCTCGGGGGTCAGTCGGACGGCATCGGGTTCTTTTTCGTAGGCCGCCAGGTCTTTGATGAGGTCGACGATCTCGTGGACGTCGTCAGGCGTGGCGGGGCGTGGAAGTGTCATGTGTCCCTTGTTACTCGCGGCGGGTGATTTGGTGCAAAAGTGCGTCCGAGGCGGGGGAGATTGCGATAACCTGCGAAGTTATGAGCAACGTTACTCAAGACTTTTCCGACGGCATTCTAGCCATCACCATCGACCGCCCGGATGCCTATAACTCCCTGGATAAGAATCTTCGCTTGGAGCTGAAAGCCGCTTTTGAGCGTGCGCAGGAGCCGGATGTGCGCGCTGTTATCCTGCTCGGCGGGCCGAAGGCGTTTTGTACGGGCCAGGATTTGAAGGAGCACATTTCTGACCTGCAGTCCGGCGCCGGCATGGGCAAGGTTGTCGAGGAGTACAACCCGATGGTCGCGGAGCTGACCGCGATTAACGTTCCGGTTATTGCAGCTATCGAAGGTGCTGCGGCGGGTGCCGGCTGGTCGTTGGCGCTGCACTGTGATTTCCGTATCGCGGGCCCGAAGGCGTCGTTCAAGGCGGCGTTCCCGTCGATTGGCCTGGCCACGGACTGTGGCATGTCGGCGCTGCTGCCGCGTATGGTCAGCGACGCGAAGGCGCGTGAGCTGTTGTTCTTCGATAAGAAGGTGCTTGCCGACGAGGCCCTGAGCCTCGGCCTGGTCACCGAAGTGGTGGATAATCCAGCGACTCGGGCACGCGAGTTGGCTGCCCAGTTTGCGGCGGGGCCGACGGCCGCGCTGAAGGAGATTAAGGCTCTGCTGCGCCGGGATACCTTGGCTGCTGCTGCGGCGGAGGCGGACGCGCAGGCTCGTTTGGCGGTCTCGGCCGACCATAAGGAAGCGGTGGCCGCGTTCTTGGAGAAGCGACCACCGCATTTCGTAGGTGAGTAAGACAGATACCTGGAGTGGCAGGGGAGAGATAGTAGTGAAGAACTACTGCTCTTCCTGTGCTCCTAGTACTTCACTGGTGAGCTCTGGGTGATCTCCCAGCTCACCGGAAACCTCGTCAGGGTGCTTGGATAGGCTGACCAGCGAGACTGCCAGACCGCCCCAGATGACGATGATGAACAGTGCCATCATGACAATTGCGATACCGGACATTTGGCTTAAACCTCCTCGGTTTCCGGAGTGTGCTTGCGTGGCAGGTGTGAGGACCGCTTGAAATCTGGCGTCACACCGAAGTCCGAGCCCGGAGGGCCATCGAGACGGTGTTGGCCGCGCCAAGGCAGGATGGCCATAATCAGAGCGCCGATGAGAATCACGCCGATGACACCCCAGCCAAAGATGTCGATTTGGGTGTCGGAGTAGCCTTCGTAGTTTTCCTGGAAAAGTCCAATGAGCTCCTGGAACAGGATGACGGCGAGAATGACCGGCGTGATGTTTCCGACGAAGATCTGCCACATGGTGCCGACCTTGAACGAGGAGACGGCGTTGAGGTGCATGGCGAACTCGTTGGTGCGGCGCAGGATCCAGTCGATTGCGATGATGGTCAGCAGTGCAACCAGGACGATACCGACGTTGTTGGTGAACTTATCGACAATGTCGAGGGTTACCAGACCTGAGGTGGTCGGGAAGGCCAGCAGCGAGATGACGGCCATGGCGCCACCGACGGTGAGGGTGGCCTGGACGCGGCCGAGGTTCAGCTTGTCCTTTACTGCGGAGACAACGACCTCGAGCAGCGACATCAGGGAGGTCACACCGGCGATTGCCAGGGAGAGGAAGAACAGCAGCCCGAAGACCGAACCGATGACCTTGGGCATCTCAGAGATGACCGTCGGGAATGCGATGAAGGCAAGACCAATACCGGAGGTTGCGACCTCGTCAACGGCCTCACCCGACTGCGCTGCCATGAAGCCCAGGGTGGCGAAGACACCGATACCGGCGAGAACCTCGAAGGAGGAGTTTGCGAACGCGGTGACCAGGCCGGAACCGGTGAGGTTCGTGCGTGGCTTCAGGTAGGAGGCGTAGGTCAGCATGATGCCGAAGGCCACGGACAGGGAGAAGAAGATCTGGCCGTAGGCGGCAATCCATACGCTGGAGTCAGTCAGTGCGGACCAGTCTGGGGTGAAGAATGCATCCAGGCCCTTTGCAGCGCCGTCGAGCGTCAGGGAGTAGATGACCACTGCGACGAAGAGGATGGTCAACAGCGGGATGAAGATAATCGAGACCTTACCGATGCCCTTGTCCACACCAGCGGCCAGAATGCCGATGACGAGTACCCAGACAATGAGCAGGACGATGGAAATCGAGGGGACGAAGTCCAGAGAGAAGACGCTCTCGGTGTCTACTTGGAGGAAGTCCTTCATGAAGTGGGTCTCGGCATCTGGGCCCCAGCTCTTGCGGATGGACTTCCAGGCGTAGATGAAGGACCACGCGATAATAACGGCGTAGTAGACGGTAATGAAGAAGGCGATACCGACCTGAATCCAGCCAATTGGCTCAGCCCAGGGCTTGATGCGACGCATCGACTTCGGTGCGGACCCGCGGAAGCGGTGTCCGATGGCGAAGTCGAGGAAGAGCAGTGGGATACCTGCGGTCAGAAGTGCGACCAGGTAGGGGATAAGGAAAGCGCCACCGCCGGAGTCATACGCGACATAGGGGAAACGCCAGATGTTTCCAAGCCCGACTGCCGAGCCGATAGCGGCGAAAATGAAGGCTGCTCGGGTGGAAAACACCTCCCTTCGCTGAGGGGTAGCGGTCGAGTTGGTTGTGCTCATACCTCTGGAACTCCAATCCTTCATCTCCGGTCACGCGCTCGCGCGGCCTAGGAGGGAATTTGGTGAAGTGCATCACCATTACCTAACAGAATCTTAGTATATGAGATGGGTATCTCATTGTATAGTTTCGGTTTTGTAGGGGGTAATGTTTTTAGTGGGGGTGTGGCACGGGGGAAGGGAGCTCTAATCCAGCCTCGTAAATAATCGCCAGCCACCTACTTTGAGGTATGCAAAAACCCCGCCAGGAAGACCTGACGGGGTTTGGGGCGAATCGGCTAGACCGACGTGCGCTGTTTACTCTGCGCCGCCCTTGGCGATACGACGGAAGATGATCTCCTTCATGATCTCGTTGGTGCCACCGTAAATGGTCTGGACCTTGGAGTCGAGGTAGTGAGTGGAGATTGGGTACTCGAGCATGAAGCCGTAGCCGCCGAACATCTGCAGGCAGCGGGTAACGATGTCCTGCTGCTCCTCGGTGGTCCAGTACTTGGCCATGGAAGCACCGGTCTCGTCCAGCTGGCCAGCGTTGTGGGCCATAACGGCCTGGTCAACGAAAGCCTGCAGGGCGGTGACGCGGGTGGCGATGTCAGCCAGGTAGTGGCCGTGGACCTGGTGCTGGATAATCGGGCGACCGAATGCCTCGCGCTCCTGAGCGTACTTGTAAGCCAGGGTCCAGGCGCGGCGGGAAGTTGCGACAGAGCCGCAAGCCAGGGTCAGGCGCTCGTGAGCGAGGTTGGTGCGCAGGTAGCCGAAGGCAGCGCCCTCTTCGCCGAGCAGGTTCTCGGCCGGAACGCGGACGTTGTCGAAGTTGAGCTCAGCGGTGTCCTGAGCCTTCAGGCCGACCTTCTGCAGCGGGCCAGCCTTGGTGAAGCCCTCGAGATCAGCGTCGACGATGAACATGGAGACGCCAGCGCGGCCCTTGGATGGGTCGGTGATAGCTGCGACGAGAGCGAAGTCGGCCATCATGCCGTTGGAGATGAAGATCTTGGTGCCGTTGAGGACGTAGTGGTCGCCGTCCTTCTTGGCGAAGGTGCGCATACCTGCCAGGTCAGAACCGGCGCCCGGCTCGGTCATAGCGAGGCAGCCGATGGTGTCGCCGGCGTTCATGGAAGCCAGGTACTTCTGCTTCTGCTCTTCGTTACCGAACTTGGCCAGGTACGGAGCGACCAGGTCGTTGAGAACGCCGAAGGAAACGACGATGGAGCCACAGTCAGCGTTGGAGAGCTCCTCGTTCAGGACCTGGTTGTAGCGGAAGTCCATCTCTCCGCCGCCGCCGTATGCCTCCGGAGTGGACATACCAATCAGGCCCAGCTCGCCGGCCTTCTTGAAAATCTCGCGGTCCGGCTGACCTTCCTTGTGCCAGCGCTCTACGTTCGGGGTGATTTCCTTCTCGACGAAGCCGCGAACCATGTCGCGGAACATGTTGTGCTCTTCTTCGAAGTGAGTACGGGGCAGAAAGTCCTTCATGACATGCTCCTAGAAATATTGTCGTGGAATTTTTGTCTTAAGGCCTTTTCGTACGTCGCAGATAAACGCTGCAGATAAACGCGATGGCCTCGGTTCATCGTCATAGTGACTATGACTGTTGTACCCCATTATGCATGAGTGTGATGAGAGACACTTGTTTTTTTAAAAGTTTTTTCCCGATTGATGACGTGAAATCGCTTGACGACGGATATTGTGCCCAACCTTCCCGGAAAACTACCCCCGTTGCGGTTGGAGGTTGCTATTGAATCCAGACTATCCTCGACAGTCGGCAATGTTAGGTAATGCTAACCTACAAAGCCAGGTGAATGGCTATTTTTGTCATATCTGACAGGCGGGACCCTGGGGCTTTGGGGTCGATAGGGTAGGCGTTTTGGATGGTCATCATGGGGGTGATTAACGAAACATTCTCGTTTTCTTATTCCCATTAGTGCTGGTGGTAGTTAGTATGAGCATCAGGTGGAGACCGGTTCCCTTGATTATCCGAGCTTCTTCCACTGCAGTCATAGCAACCTCCAATTGCACTCGAAAAAATGACGCGACCTGTGCGCCGTCCCCGTGGAATGGACAGCGAGCAGGTCGCGTTATTTTTATTTTTTATTGCTGCGATTAGGCGCTAGTCGGCAATCCCATCAATGTGCGCCAGCAGGGCCGAGTTGTAGTACTCCGGGGTTTCCTGGTTGAGCAGGTGCTTGGCCGGCGAAATGACGACCATGGTCGAGCCCGCGATGCCGTCGTGAAGCGAAGTGACGACGTCGAGAGACGTAGAGGTGTCCTGCTTACCGGCGATGACCAGCGTCGGAGCGGTGATCTCGGCGAGGCGCTCGCGGGTGTCGAAGCGAGAGAGTGCTCCGCAGGCGCCGATGTAGCCGTCATCGGGGCAATCTGCGATCATGTCGCGGAAGCGGGCGGGGAGCTCAGGGGTAGTGTCGAAGCACTCGTCGGTAAACCAGTTGCGGACGACAGTGTCCGCGAGCGCGCCTGTGCCCTTGTCACGCACGAGCTGGGCCTTTTCCTGCCAGGCCTCGGGTGTGCCGAATTTCGGCGCCGTCGACGACAGTGTCAGACTGACCACGCGATCGGCGTGTTCTAGTGCGATGGTCTGGGCGATAGCGCCGCCGAGAGATAGTCCCACAAAATGTGCACGGTCAACATCCTCCTCATCGAGGACCTCGATGATGTCGGCGGCCAAGTGGCTCATGTCCCACTCACCCTCGGGGATAGGGGAATCGCCATGGCCGCGGACATCTGGCGTGATGACCTGGTACTTTTCGCTCAAAGCGGCTACCTGGGGCTCCCACATCTCCTGTGTGGTGCCCAGCGAGCCAATCAGGACAACCGTACCGTTGTCCTTGTGGTTGATTGCATGTGCGGTGTAGTCGATGGCCACGAGATCCTCCTTGAAGGTGTTGGCTGTGTCAGCTGTGCCAGCTGTGTCTGCTAATTCTCGGCGTTGCGAGCAGCTTCAGCGGCAGCCCGACCAGGGCCGTCGTCCTTCTTGGCCTCTGCCTCAGCGGCTTCCACGCGCTGCTTCGCCATGGACTCACGAGCGGCCTCCAGCCACTCCGGCATCTGCTCGAGCAAATCCTTAATCTCCGCCGTTGTCAGCGGCTTGTCCATGTCGTTCTTCTTCAACGCCGTGATAGTGATGCCCAGCTTGCGGGCAACTTCTGGACGCGGGTGCGGTCCGTTGCGGCGTAGCTCAGCGAGCCATTCCGGCGGATTGGATTGCAGTTCGGCAAACTGCGCGTGCGAAATCTCACCAGTGCGAAATTCCTCGGGTGTGGCCGGGAGGAAAATGCCAAGTTTTTTGGCTGCGGTTAGGGGTTTCATGGGTTCAACGCTAGCACCCATTCGAGTAACCTTGCGGAGTATGTCGACTCCTGAACCCGCCGTCCTGCGCATCGTGTTCGCCACCGGCACCAGTCCCGAGAAGTGGTTTCGCCGCTTTAGGGATCGAATTCCGGCAACACTGCACACCCACGCCGCCGACGATCCGATGTCCGACCTGGTCGGCGGCGCCGCTGACATGGCGCTGGTTCGGTTAGAGTCCGAAAGCTCGCTGCCCGAGTCGCTCCATCGCATCCGGCTTTACGACGAAGCCTGGGGCGTGGCCTTCGAGAAAGAGCACGTGTTCTCCCTCACAGAGTCCGTGCCGGAGGAGCTGTTGGCGGACGAAACTGTGCTGTTGACCTCCGTGGATCCGGATGAGCTGCGACAGATGCTGCCCGTTGCGGCCACTGGTGCAGGTGTCGTGGTGGGACCTCGCACGATTTTGAAGGCGCTGTCGAAGAAGGCGGTGGCCTCATCGAACTTGGTGGCCGAGGAAGGCGCCACGGAACCGCTGTCTCGGACAGCTATTTGGTTGGTGTGGCCGAAAGTAGAGGACGACGAGCTCCGGCAGGAGTTCGTCGGCATTGTCCAGGGGCGCAGGGAGGGCTCGACGCGCACGCAGTTGGGGCGCAAGAAGGCTGATGAAGCTCCAAAGAAGTTGTCGGCCCGAGAAAAGACGCTTGCTAAGCAAGCCCGCCGGCAGCGCGCTGGGGCCGTCGTAAAGCATGCGCGTAGTAGCCGTAGCGGGCGTCGAAGCAGCGGTGGAAGCGGTCGACCGCGCAGGCGAAAGTAATCTTTTTACAATATTTTTGCCGTTTCGTTCGACGTGCGCGGAAAAATTAGCCACACTTGTAGTTATGGCTGAAAAGAAGCGCGATTTCACGATTCGAATGATGCGTGAAGAGGACTATCCACAGATCCAAGAGATCTACGAGATTGGCCTGGATACGGGGCACGCGTCCTGGGAGCACTCCGCTCCCGAGTGGGACGAATTCATCGCACTCAAACGAGTGGATTTGTGTTACGTCGCCGTCGACGCAGAAAACCCGGACAAGATTCTGGCTTGGGCATCGGCAGCGCCGGTATCCAAGCGCCCGATTTTCAATGGCGTCATCGAAGACTCCATCTACGTCCATCCTGACGGGCAGGGCATGGGGCTGGCGGCGACGCTGCTGCAGAAGCTTATCGACGATGCCACGGAGCTCGACTGCTGGTCGATTCACTCGTGGGTCTTCCCGGAGAATGTGGGATCGTTAAAGCTGCATCGAAAGCTCGGCTTCCGTGAAGTGGGGATTTACCACCACATGGCAAAGATGACCTACGGCCCAATGGCGGGGCAGTGGCGCGATGTCATTATTTTGGAAAAGCTCCTGGAAAAGCCAGAGGAGCGCGCACTGAAGCGCGTCCAGGAAGAAGCAGAAGCCGCCGGTGAGCCGAACCGTCCGATTCTGGACAAGCTCGACCGCGCCGACGGCCAGGTGGGGGCATAGCTGCCGGGAGCCGCGGCTCCCGCGAATTAATTATTCGACGGTTTCCTTCAACGGATCCTCGCGAACAAAGAACACAATGA
Organism: Corynebacterium sp. 239_CJEI; assembly: GCF_001055995.1. Lineage (NCBI taxonomy): Bacteria > Bacillati > Actinomycetota > Actinomycetes > Mycobacteriales > Corynebacteriaceae > Corynebacterium > Corynebacterium sp. 239_CJEI. The sequence continues at coordinate 81,436 of NZ_JVOW01000028.1, forward strand.
TTGCTGCCAGAATAATCACTGGCATTAGTACCAAGAAGATCGGCGTCAAACCATCGTTGTAGCTGGAGATCAGCGCTTCATGGATTGGCGCCGGCATGCTATCCAGCACATGCGGCGTCAGTGAACCAATCGACTTAGAGGAAAAGCCCTCCGGGCCCATCTGCTTTGCGAACTCTGCTGCAGCCTCCGGTGATGCGGCCTTGATCTGTTCGACAGCAGCCGGAACGCGTTCGCCTGCCAGGTCCTTCATGCGGTGGATGAAAATCGAACCCACAATGGAGGAACCGACCGCACCACCAATCTGGCGGAAGAAGTTATTCGCAGCGGTAGCGGTACCGACCATCGCGACCGGGAAGGAGTTCTGCACGATGAGAACTAGAACCTGCATGCCGGTGCCCAGGCCGAAGCCCATGATGAACAGGTACACACCAACCTGCCACAGCGGGGTGGTGGTCTCCAGCGTGGACAGCAAGTAGAGGGAGACAGCCATAATCATCAGGCCGACGAAGGGGTAGAAGCGATACTTACCAGTCCGCGAAATAATCTGGCCAACGCCAATTGAGGTGAGCAGCATGCCGACCATCATCGGCGTCATCATCAAACCTGCAGCGGTCGGTGACATTGAGTGCACCATCTGCAGGTAGGTCGGAATATAGGCCATAGTGCCGAACATCGCGATACCCAGAATGAGACCCGACACAGTCGTGAGCACGAAGTTCCGGTTATTAAACAAGTGCGTCGGAATCAGTGGGTTGGAAACGCGAGTCTCGGTGAGGAAGAACAGCACCCAGGAAACGACAGAGGCAACGATAAGCGAGATGATGACCCCGGAGTTCCAGTCGTACTGTGTACCGCCCCACGTGGTGGTGAGAATTAGCGTCGAGGCAGCGGCAGTCAAGAACATCGTGCCGATGTAGTCGAAGTTTCCTTCACTCTGGCGTCGGGGCAGCTTCAGGAAGGCCGCAGCTGCCGATAGTGCAACCACGCCCATCGGGACGTTGATCCACAGGCCCCAGCGCCAGCCCGGGCCGTCGGTGAACCAGCCTCCCAGCACTGGTCCCAGCACGGAACTCAGACCGAACACAGCACCCATGATGCCCATGTACTTACCGCGCTGGCGTGCGGGAATAACCTCGGCCAGGATGGCCTGTGAGGAAACCATCAATGTACCGCCAGCAAATCCCTGAAAAGCGCGGGCGGCGATGAGCAGGCTCATGGAGTTGGTGATTGCACCCATGACGGAACCGACCATGAACAGCGCGATGCCCATCATGAACAGGCCCTTGCGCCCAATCATGTCACCGAGCTTGCCGACAATCGGCATTGCCACAGTCTGTGCCAACAGGAATGCAGAAATAACCCACGACATGTGGTCAACTCCGCCGAGCTCGCCGACGATGGTCGGCAGGGCAGTGGCGAAAATCATCTGCCCCAGCGAGCTCATCAGCATAGTGAGAATGAGCGCGAAGAAAATGATTCCCAAGTGGGACTTGTTGTCAGAAACCGTGGTGTCGGTTTGATCTTGAGCAGTGGTGTTGCTAGCTGTCACTATTCCTCCTCCAGAAATTTTTAACGACGTCGGCGGCGTCGTGAAGCGGTGTATCTGTTGTGAATTCGTCCCGATGAGCCGATGAGTACAGCACGCATTCGCGGACGAAACCGACCGACAGTGCTACCTCGTGCCCGACGGGCAGCTCGGGGTGCGTGCGCGACTGTGGATTCATCTCGAAATAGCGCTCAAAGGCAGAACGGACGCGGCGCATTGAGTTGCCAAAATTCGAAATGACAACCGTCGATAGCTTTGGCTCATTGCGCAAAATCTCGCGGATACGCTCCTTGAGCAGACGGTGAAACTCTTCGGTTGCCCCCAGCTCTTTATATCGGAGTAGCTGGGATTGCTGCTTTTTCTCGATGAAATCGAGCATGTCCGCGATGGGGTCTTGGTGAATTTGGGCGAGGAATACCTCTTCATCGTCAGCATCGAATGACATGATGCCGTTGCCGAAGATGGCTTGATCCTTGGAGTCGAAGTAATTGAAGAATGTGCGTCGACTGATATTGACCCGCTGACAGATGTCTTCGATGTTGACTTGGTCGTATCCGCGATCCAACACAAGGGCGGTCGCGGCATCGGCCAAAGCGCAGTGTGTTTGAAACCTTTTGAGCTCCCGGAGACCGCACTCGGGGTGTTGGCCCGGATCCAATCTGTGATAGGTATTCTCATCAATTTGCACGAGGTGCAAAGTTACACCGAGTGCAATGTGATGGCAAGTTGATGAGTCAACAGGTGTTTAAGTACCTATGCAGAGAGCATCTTTGGGTTGTTCAGGATGCCGTGGACTCAGGCGCAGGGGTCGGGTTGTTGATAGTCGCAACGCGCCATTCAATTACACAACCTTCGTGTTTTGTGTAGGCACGGTGGAAGGCTACCTCTCCTTCAATAGCTCGTGGCGCAGGGCGTCGTTAAGCGAAGTGAAGCGGAACCTGTGCCCCGCCTTTTGCAGCGCTGCTGCCTCTACTCTCTGATTCGCGAGAGCCAACTCCGCAGCACCGCGTTTGCCCAGCAGTACTGCAGGCCCCAGTGAAGGAATCGGAACCGCCGTCGGGCGGTGCAAGACCTCTCCCAATACCCTCGTGAACTCCGCATTATTCACTCCGAAAGCCAGTGGCACCACCGCATTGACAGGTCCGGCAAGGCCGGAATCTGCCAACGACCGGTGATAGATGTCCAACAGGTCGTCCAAAGCAATCCACGGGAACCACTGCTCGCCCGACCCCAATCTGCCTCCAAGCCCGGTGAACACCACGCCCGCTAGTAGCGGCAAGAGACCGCCGCCACCAGCAAGCACGAGACCAGTGCGGACGTTTACGACCCGCTTGCCTGCATCGCGAGCGGGATCCCATGCATTTTCCCAATCGCGCACAATAGCCGAGAGACTGTCCGCGGCGGCGCTGCCGTCGTAACGCTGCGCTTCCGCGCCAGGGCCAGCGTCCTCGGTGAGCACCTCTGGGCCACGATCCGCACCGTAGAACCCCACCGCCGACGCTCCAACCGCGACCTTCACGCTGTCAGTAGATGCAACGAGCTTTGCCAGAGCTCGCGTTGGTTCGACACGGGAATGGCGAACCTTTCGAAGATGCGCCTCCGTGAAGCGCCCCGCAATCGGTGCGCCGGCCAGATGGATGACCGCGTCGACTCCCTCCAGCAAGTCAGCTGCGGGTGCCGCAGTATCCCAATATCGCTTGTCCACACCCGTCTGTTCACGTGAGCGCACCAGCAAAATCACCTCATGTCCGGCCGTGGTCAGTAGCGCGCGCAGCTGCGTTCCGACGGTCCCCGTAGCTCCACTGATCGCCACTGTCAGCGGCTCCGGCACATGCCCCAAATACTCCGAAAGCCTATCGACGGCCGCAAGGTCGCCAGCAACCTTCGTAGCACGGTAGGCGAACATCGAATCCAACCCGGGTACCGGAACCTTGGTGTCAACGGTGTCCTCTAAAACCGTGCCAGCGCTGCCGTCGTCAAGCGGAGTATCGGAGAGAACGTGGGTGTGCTTCCACCCCGTGATGCGGCGAAAGGGCTCGCTGGTGACTTCGTCAATGAATCTCTGGCCGGGGAGGAAACCGGCCGGGTCGTGACGTGCAATCCATTTGAGGCCAGCCGGCATGGAGAATACGGTCGTGCCGTCGGCGAGGTTGGCGGATTCGGATCTCGGTGACATCGGGAGAAGCCCCGGTGTTAGGCGGGTGACAGCGCCTGGGCGGGAGAACCACTCGGCGACGCAACGGCGAGGAAATGCGATGGTGTGGCGATAGGTGGGAATAGTTAGTCACTCTCTGAAACTTGTCCGACGTTAAGGAAAAATAGTAGACCCCGAAGTCTTTCAGCGAAGTGAGACTACGGGGTCTTATGCGTAAGGTGCTCTCACACCTTCGAGTTCAGAAAGAACTAGTCACGATCAGTGTTGGCCATTGCCAGCACGTCGAGGCGCTTGTCCAGCTCTTCCTCGGTCAGCTTCTCGCCGTCGACGAAGCCCATGTCGATAACAGTCTGACGGATGGTCTTACCTTCCTTCAGAGCAGTCTTAGCGACCTTAGCTGCGTTCTCGTAGCCGATGGCGGAGTTCAGCGGGGTCACAATCGACGGGGAGGACTCAGCCAGAGTCTTCATACGCTCAACGTTCGGCTCGATGCCGTCCACCAGCTTCTCGGCGAAGACGCGTGCGGTGTTCGCCAGCAGCTTAGCGGACTCCAGCACGTTACGTGCCATGACCGGGATGAAGACGTTCAGCTCGAATGCGCCGTTAGCGCCAGCAAACTCAACAGCGGTGTCGTTGCCCAGAACCTGCGCTGCGACCTGGGTGGCAGTCTCGCACAGAACCGGGTTGACCTTACCCGGCATGATGGAGGAACCCGGCTGCAGATCCGGCAGGTGAATCTCAGCAAGGCCGGTCAGCGGGCCGGAGCCCATCCAGCGAATGTCGTTAGCGATCTTGTTCAGGGAGACTGCGACGGTGCGCATAGCGCCGGAGAATTCGACCAGGGCATCGCGGTTAGCCTGAGCCTCGAAGTGGTTCTGAGCCTCGCGCAGCTCCTTGATGCCGGTCAGTTCGACGAGCTCAGCGGTGACCTTGGCACCGAAGTCCGCCGGGGTGTTCAGGCCGGTGCCAACAGCGGTACCACCGATTGGCAGCTCGCCCAGACGCGGCAGGGTGGCCTCGATGCGCTCAATGCCAGCCTCAATCTGGCGAGCGTAACCCGAGAACTCCTGACCCAGGGTCACCGGGACAGCGTCCATCAGGTGAGTGCGGCCGGACTTAACAACGGTCTCCCATTCCTTGGCCTTCTTAGCCAGGGACTCCTGCAGAACCTTCAGTCCCGGGACGAGGTCCTTGACAGCTGCCTCGGTTGCTGCGACGTGAGTGGCAGTCGGGAAGGTGTCGTTGGAAGACTGACCCATGTTGACGTGGTCATTCGGGTGAACCTCAACGCCGTTGGCCTTTGCGATGGACGCAATGACTTCGTTGGTGTTCATGTTGGAAGAAGTGCCCGAACCGGTCTGGAAGACGTCAATCGGGAACTCAGCATCGTGCTTGCCTTCGGCAATTTCCTTGGCAGCGGCGACGATGGCATCTGCCTGCTCAGCAGACAGCAGGCCGCGCTCCTTGTTGACGATGGCGCAAGCTGCCTTCAACAGACCCATAGCGCGAATCTGTGCAGACTCCAGCGGACGGCCGGAAATCGGGAAGTTCTCAACTGCACGCTGAGTCTGTGCGCGCCACAGGGCGTTAACCGGAACCTTAACCTCGCCCATGGTGTCGTGCTCGATGCGGAACTGCTGCTCTGTCATTCGTTGCCTCTTTCAGTTAGGGGAACTTGAGTGCGCGCAGAACGACCCCTCATTGCGCATGCAATTTTCATGCGATGCAGAACCGTTAGCGCATTCGTCTTCAAGTATGAATCAGTTTGTTAAAAAAGTGGTGCCCTGAGGGCACCACTAAAGGGGTAGTTACTTACAGATCGATGTCAGGCATCTCGCCCTTGCCGTAGTCGATGCTGGCGTACTTGCGCAGCTTCTCCAGGGAGTGGAAAGCCTCGATGCGACGAATGGTGCCGGACTTGGAGCGCATAACCAGCGAGCGGGTCCACGCGCCGTTACCGCGGTAAGCGACACCGCGCAGCATGTCACCGTTGGTGACACCAGTGGCAACGAAGTAGCAGTTGTCGGATGCGACCAGGTCATCGGTGGTCAGAACACGAGAAAGATCGTGCCCAGCGTCGAGAGCCTTCTTAATTTCGGCCTCATCGCGCGGGTGCAGTTTGCCCTGGATTTCGCCGCCCATACACTTCATGGCGCATGCGGTGATGACACCTTCTGGGGTGCCGCCGACGCCCATCATGATATCGACCGAGTTCGTGTTCTGAGCTGCGGCAACAGCGCCAGCAACGTCACCATCGCCAATCAGTCGAACCTTGGCGCCAGCTTCGCGGATGTCACGAATCATGTCAGCGTGGCGCGGGCGATCCAGCACGACAACAGTGACATCTTCCGGACGCAGCCCCTTGGCCTTAGCAACGACCTTGATGTTGTGCTCAACTGGAGCCTCGATGTCAATCTTGCCGGCAGCCTCCGGGCCAACAGCAATCTTATCCATGTAGAACACAGCCGACGGGTCGTACATGGAGCCGCGGTCTGCAGCAGCAAGAACAGCGATAGAGTTCGGGCGGCCCTCTGCCATCAGAGTCGTGCCGTCAATCGGGTCAACCGCGATGTCAACGGCCGGGCCTTGGCCGTTGCCGACCTTTTCGCCGTTGAACAGCATCGGGGCTTCGTCCTTTTCGCCCTCGCCAATAACAACGACACCGTTCATAGCCACGGTGTTGATGAGCTGACGCATGGCATCGACGGCAGCGCCGTCGCCCTTTTCCTTCTGACCACGACCGACCCACTGACCAGCTGCCAGTGCAGCGGACTCAGTAACTCGGACGAGCTCCATCGCAAGGTTGCGATCTGGTGCTTCAGGATTCGAGGCGTTCATTGACTTCTGGCCCTTCCGTGGTTTTTGAGAACTCTTTTGAGGTTTGAGAATGTGCTGGGAGACGCCACGCCAGGAAACTGGGGTTTAGCGTTGCAACAATTTCTATTGATTGATGTTTGGCGCATCAGTTTTAGCGCCTTTGCATCTGTTACTAGTGTTCCACCTTTTTGGTGTTCGGGGGTGGACGCAGCGCCAAAGTGGGGGGAGTTTCAGGGCTAAACCCCCACATCACGCGGTTATCAAAAGTTTGTTCCGGTGTCAGTTCGCTTGACGACGTCGACAGCGTCCGTCATCAAGTATTGCTAGCTGCAGCTGTGCGGGTGCGAATGATGACTAGGTTCGTTGCGGGGCCTTTGGCATACTTGAGCGCGTGGCGAATGAGAAACCTAGGATTTTGCAGGACAGTCGAGACATGATTCTCACCCTCGTGGTGATGTTTCTTGCGGTGGCTGTCACCATTGGCTTTACCGGCCTGTGCAGTTTTAACCCCGGGAAGCCGGAAAACGGTCCGGTGCACGAAGTCGATGCTGCCCCATTCGTGAACGTGGAGGCTCGGCGCGTGGACTATCCAGTTCGCCTGCCGAAGGTGCCTGAGGGCTGGACTTCAAACTCGACCCGCGCGGGTATGGCGGCGGGGAAGCAGACGACCATTATTGGCTATGTCACCGCTAGCGGAGCATTCATTCAGGTCACGCAAACAGATGCGGAAGCAGGTCAGCTGCCGGATGATGGTAAGAACCGTCTCCGGGACGGTACTACTGACGTGGAAGGTACAACCTGGACTAAGTATGAGCCGGCTGAGGACAACGTGCGTCGCGTATGGGTTGGGGACCTCGGTGACTCCCGCGCAATTATCGAGGGCACTGCCAACGACGAGGAGTTCACACAGTTGGCGGCGGCTATGCAGAAGGCCGAGCCAATCGATCCGGACGCGACAATGCCGGATTCGTCACAGCCGCAGCCGACTGCGTCCGAGATGCCGTCGGCACCAGCAAAGTAGGCCGAGTCGAGCACTCACCTGGAGTGGTAATCCCGACTAGAGCCATAAAATAGCTGAACTCAGCTATCAGCGAAGAGACGAGAAACGATATGAACCGACGATCGTTTCTCGTCTCTTTTTAGTCCTCATCGCCCACATTCTCGGCAGAAGCCGAGACATCCTGATTCTTGCTGGCCAAGGCGGCTTCAACCTTTGCCCGGGCGCCAGCCAAATGCTCCTCGCAGCGGCGGGCCAGCGCCTCGCCTCGCTCCCACAGCGCCAGGGATTCATCCAGGCTCATCTGTCCGAGTTCTAGGAGCTTGACGGTCTCGACCAGCGCATCTCGAGCCTGCTCGTAGCTCAGGTTCTCCACCGGTACCTGTTCCTCCGAAGAGGGAGCCTGACCCGCGCCGAAAACATTGTCATTCATTAGCGAATACGTCCTTCACATTTAGTAGTTAAAGCTTCAAGGTTGGAAAAGTCATTGCTTACTAATTCGCCGGCTTCGTAGCTAGCGTCGCTGCAGAGATGGAGCCGTCACTGACGCGAATTCGCAGTTGGGAACCCATCGGAGCATCTGCAATAGAGGTCACAATCTGTGGTTCCGGCTGAGTAGCCGATTGTGCCTGCACGATGGCATAGCCGCGAGCGAGTGTGGCAGAGGGGCCAAGTGCTGAAACCTTGCCGCGCAATCCCGATACCACTGCCTCCTCGCGTTCCAGACTGCGGTGGATGAGAAAACGCAGCCGATCCACTTGCGCCGTGACAAACTCTTCACGCACGCGGATGGGAGTGAGCGGATCGCGCAGTACCGGCCGCGACGTTAAATCCCTCAGAGTAGCTACTTCACGGTCAACCCATCGCCGCAGGGATGCCGAGGAGCGCTCACGCAGCTGTGCAATGAGGCGTCGTTCCTCAGCAGCATCGGGCACTGTTTTCTTTGCTGCATCCGTCGGTGTGGCAGCACGTAAATCAGCGACGTAATCCAACAGCGGAGTATCCGGCTCGTGCCCGATTGCAGAAACCATCGGTGTTGTCGCCTTACTCACCGCACGAATCAGAGCCTCATCTGAAAAAGGCAGCAAATCTTCGACACTGCCACCGCCACGGGCGACGATGATGACATCAACCTCCGGATCGGCGTCGAGCTGTGCAAGCGCCTCAATAATCTCCGGAACAGCCTTGGCGCCCTGCACAATTGTGTTGATTACCCGGAAATCCACTTCGGGCCAGCGGGCACCCGCGACCGAAAGCACATCGCGTTCAGCCGCCGAACCGCGACCAGTAATCAACCCGATCTTGTTGGGGAGGTAGGGCAGAGGGCGTTTCAGCCGTGGATCAAAAAGTCCTTCCGCCGCTAGCGCCTGGCGCAGCTGTTCCAGCCGCGCCAATAGTTGCCCCAACCCCACGGGCCTCCACTCCGTAGCCCACAGGGAAAACTGCCCCCGCCCGGCATAAAACGCAGGCTTGCCCAAAACCACTACGCGGTCGCCGTTGCGCAACGGATTATTGCGCAGAGCCGCCGTAGAACAAGTCACCGACACCGAAAACTCCGCGGAGGTGTCACGCAGAGTGATGTAAGAGAGCTTCCAGCTCGGCTTGGAGTTGACCTGGGCGATTTCCCCCTCTACCCAAATCTGTCCAAGGCGCTCAATGTAGTCCTTGACTAACTGGTTCAGGCGTCGAACCTGAACCGGTTTCTCGGCCGACGTTTCCAATTTCGACATACATCAACACTTACACGATGGTGCGGATCGCCCTGCTAATAAACGCACGTTGCCCACAGGCTAAATCTGCCTGTGGGCAACTGTGACGGTAAAAGTGCAAGCCCGAGCTACTTGCGGTAACGAGACCTGCTATCGCGCCCGGTTATGCGTTCCTGGCGAGGGCGCTGCTGTCGCGGTGGCCACTCCTCGGTGCGACGGTGGTTGCTCCCCGGGCGTGCGGGACTCTGTTGAGGCTTTTCGGACCGAGACTCCGGCGAAGACTGTTCTCCCCACATCCGTGCCGTTCCTGCCGCTTGACGACGGGGAAACTCCTGCGTTGGCCGCTGCGGTGCGTTTGGCCGTTCAATCGGACGACGAGGCTGCTGTCTAGTCGAGTTCGGCGAAGTGGAATCCTGAGTGAACTGCGCCTGTCCCGGATGCGGGCGAGACTGCCAACGGGATGTTGGCTGCTGGGCCCGCTGTGCGAAATTCGAGCGCTGCTGGGCGCGCTCCCCAGAGCGGTCAACTGGTCGCTCACGCAGTTGCTCGGCGTTGCGCGATGCCGAGCTGGCGCTCGCTGCCGGTCGGGCACCAGAACGAGAAGTCTCCTGCCGAGAGCGTGCAGCCTGCTGGCGCGCCTGGCGGCGAGCTTCGGCATCTCGGATAATGTCCGCAGCGGGACGTCGTGAAGCAGGGCGTTCCTGAGAGCGAGAAGCTACGCGGCGATCAGATTCGGCGAGACGACGGCGCACCTGAGAGCTGGATTCGACAGCGGCTTCGTCACGATGCTGGCGCTGTTTAGCGGCCTTGCGCTGGGTGTTGAGGGATTTCTCCTGGGTGCGGGTGATTTCGAGGTAACGCCATACTGCGATGATGACACAGATGATCATCAAGATCAGCAGCCACGGGAACTGCTGGATGATGGGATATGCCGAGGTCACCAGGCGAGCGCGTTTAGAGGTCGTCGCGGTCGCGCCACCATTTTCGGGATCGGCGAGAGAACCGGTAAACCACGCTGTGAAAAACGTGACAAGCGCGAACAAAATGGGGATTTGAGCGACGGTAACTACCAGGCCGCGAGGAACCACCAACAGTGTTCCGGCGACAGCAGCCACGGCAAAAGCAATGAAGTAGGGCTTGCCAAGCGAACCGTTGGGAACAGAAAAGAGCAAACCAAAAACTCCGGCCAGAAGCATCAGCAACGGCGGCACAAACATTGGCACGCGTGGAAGCAGGGGTTTGTTCCCACTGCCTTTACGGGTTATTGCTGATCTGTTCGACACGAATGCGTATCCTACCGGTTATTAGTGATAAAAACGGGCAAGCCCGGTATAAGAGCCTGCCCGTGTCTTGGAATCTCGCCCTACTTGTTTTTCTTAGAGAAAGGCCCGGAGACGACTTCAGTGACCTTGTGGAAGGCCTTGGTCATCGTTCCCTCTTCCTGCTTGGTCGGACCAGCATCGGGGGAAACCTTACCGGCGGTGCGAGCATCTGCCTTCACAGCGCTCTCCGCGGAGCTGTCGGAGTCATCACTGCCCAGACGGAACGAAGCCAGTCGGTCGCGCATCGCACGGCCGGCAGCTTCAATCTGAATGCCGGAGATTGATCCGGCGTCCGTGGCGAACTCGATATCCTTTGCAGTCTTGTCGCCCGTACGCAAATCAGTGAGGTCGCCGAGGTAGCGGAACCAGACCGCGACGACTGCAGTGACCGGCACCGCCAGGAAGGCGCCGATGATGCCGAAGATACCGCCACCGAGTAGGACAACCAGCAGGACGATTGCGGCGTGCAGGTCCATAGCCTTGGACTGCAGAATCGGGGAGAGAATATTGCCCTCAATCTGCTGGACGGCAATGATGATGAGCAAGACAAAGATTGCTGTGGTCAGGCCGTTGGCAACAAGTGCGACAACCACCGCAATGAAGCCGGCGGTGAACGCACCGACAATAGGAATGAAGCCAGCGAAGAAAGTCACCACGGCCAGGACCATTGCCAGCGGCACATTCAAAATCGCAAGACCGGCACCGATGAAGACCGCGTCGATAAGCGAAACGATAGCCTGCGTGCGGATGTAACCCGACAGCGTGTTCCAGGAGCGGGTGAGCACCTCCGTGAGATGCCAGCCGAGGCGACGTCCAGTCAGGCGGCGGAGCCACGGCAGGAAGTCTTGGCCGTCCTTGATGAAGAAGAACGTCAGAACCAGCATTGCCATCAAGGTTACGGCGGCCGAGGAGACCACCGAGATGCCCTGGAAGACTGTGTTGGCGATATCGCCGGAGCGCTCCTGAAGCCATGTGGACCCCTGGTCCAGTGCGTCGAGAATCTGCTCATCCTTGACGTTAAATGGTGGAGCCTGAATGATGTTCTGGACTTCCTGAATGCCGTCGGTGAACTGGCGACGCAATTCTGGGAATTGCGACTGCACAGTCGGTGCGAGGAACGCGACAACGCCGCCAAGCAGCGCCAGCGCGCCTAGGATGACCGTCAGTGCGGAGAGTGCGCGGGGCCAGCGGTGCTTCATCAGGAACACGGCGGGCGGGGCCAGCACCGTGGAGACAATCAAAGCCAACAGAATCGGCAGAACGCCAGCCCAAATCTTTCCCAGAATCATAGCGCTGACGTACAGCGCCGCTGCGGTGATGAGGAAACGCAGGCACCAACCTGCGAACCATCGGGCGCCCTCGCCAATGACGTCGGCGCGGTCGATGGACTCGGAGTCATTTTCGCTCATAAGCTCATCGAGGTTTTCAGCATCTTCCGGCAGATCCGGTTGCGTTGCCGCTGACTTATGGGCGTCGGAGGGGATAGACAGAGACTGTTCTATCCGCAGAGGCTCCGATCCCATTACGTGATCGATAGCGTCTTTTTCGGACTGCGCAGTCCACTCTTCGCCTTCATTGGGTTTATTGCTCACGTATTCATTATGGGGGTTCGGAGGGGATAGGGGGCAACTTCACGAAGTTAGGGCGAGTTCAAATCTTTCTCCCCGAGCCCGTAAGATGAGCAATGTGAGTCTTACACTTGGAATCGTCGGTCTGCCCAATGTCGGAAAGTCAACCCTGTTTAACGCCTTGACACGCAACGATGTGCTGGCTGCGAATTATCCGTTCGCCACCATCGAGCCGAACGTCGGCGTTGTGGAGCTTCCCGATCCCCGTTTGAATAAGCTCGCCGAAATTTACGGCTCCGAGCGTATTCTTCCGGCTACGGTGTCGTTTGTGGACATCGCCGGCATCGTCAAGGGTGCATCGGAGGGCGAAGGTCTTGGTAACAAGTTCCTCGCCAACATCCGCGAGGCTGACGCTATCTGTCAGGTCGTCCGTGTCTTCAATGATGATGACGTTGTGCATGTCGACGGCAAGGTCGACCCGGCCTCTGACATCGGTGTGATTGAAACCGAGCTGATTCTGGCTGATATCCAGACTATTGAGAAGGCGCTGCCGCGTCTGGAAAAGGAAGCCAAGAAGGATAAGGACAAGGTCGGCGAGGTTGAAGCCGTCAAGCAGGCTCTTGCCGTGCTGGAAGAGGGGCGCACTCTCTTCGCTGCTTCTGATGATGTGAAGCTCTCTGCTCTGCGCGAGCTGCACTTGCTCACCGCAAAGCCGTTCCTCTACGTCTTCAATGCTGACGAGGAAGTGCTTGCCGACGAGGACCGCCGCGCGGATTTGGCCGCTGCTGTGGAACCGGCGGACTGTGTATTCCTCGATGCGAAGGCCGAGTCAGACCTGCTGGAGCTGGATGAGGAATCCCGCAATGAGCTGCTGGCCGAAATTGGTCAGACTGAGCCGGGCCTGCATTCGCTTGCTCGCGCTGGTTTCCGCACCCTGGGGCTACAGACCTACCTGACCGCTGGCCCGAAGGAGTCTCGCGCCTGGACCATTCCGAAGGGTGCTACGGCTCCGCAGGCTGCCGGCGTGATTCACACTGATTTTGAGCGCGGTTTCATTAAGGCTGAAATTGTGTCCTTCAACGACTTGGTCGAGGCCGGTTCGATTGCCGAGGCGAAGGCCAAGGGCAAGGTTCGCCAGGAGGGCAAGGACTACATCATGCACGACGGTGATGTGGTGGAGTTTCGTTTCAATGTAACCTGAGGCGCGCTAGTGTTAGCGGCATGACAACACGTGCTGCTATTTACCTCCGTATCTCGCTCGATGCTGCCATGGACGGCCTTGCCATCGACCGGCAGCGTCAGGACTGCGAAGCCCTTGCCGAACAACGCGGCTGGGACGTCGTGCATACCTACGTCGATCAGTCGATCTCCGCGTCGAAAAAGGATGTGGACCGCCCTGACTACGACGCGATGGTGGCGTCTTTTGAGCGCGGCGAGATCGACGCGATCATTTGCTGGGACCTCGACCGCCTCACGCGGCAGCCCTGGCAGCTCGAAGAGTGGATCGACAGGGCGGAAGAGCAGGGGCTGAAACTCGTCACTGCGAACGGTGATGCTGACCTTGCCACCGACGGCGGCAGAATGTACGCGCGTATCAAAGCAGCCGTGGCGCGCGGCGAGATCGAACGCAAAAGCATGCGCCAATCCCGTGCGCAACAGCAACGCGCCGAGCAGGGCCGCTGGTACTCCGGCGGTGTGCGCCCTATCGGCTACACCTCCACCGGCGAGATCATCCCATCCGAAGCCGCCGCCGTGCTCGGTATGTTCCGCGCTGTCGAGCGGGGCAACTCCATGCGCGACATCGCACGCGCCTTATCTGGGGTCGATCAGCCGGGCTTGCCAGATATCCCTACCACGCCGCGCCATATGCACACCGTGGTTACAGAGCGCAACGCACGCCGCCGCGCTGCTGGCCAGGAAGAAAAGCCGGTGCCTGACGCGCAGCCGTGGGCCTATACGTCGTTGCACTCGATCCTGCGCAACCCCGTGTATGCCGGCTACTCCACGTACAAGAAGGCCAAGCGCAAAGGCGTGAAGGACAAATACCGCCGTGTCACGCATATCGTCCGCGACCCCGATACCGGCGAGCCGGTGAAAGGGCAGTGGGAGCCGATCGTCACACCCGATCTGTGGTGGCGTGTGCAAAACGTGCTCGATGATCCCGACCGGCTAACGAACAAGGAGCGACGGAACACTCGCCGCCATCTTGGCTCGGGCCTGTATGTCTGCGACGAGTGTGGCAACCCCGTGCGCACGCATGCCGACCGCTACCGCTGTGCGGCCTGTGGCTTAGTGCGCACGCACAGCGTCGATGATTTTGTGCTCGCCGTGATCCGCGCCCGCCTTGGCCGTGACGACCTGGCGGACCTGCTGCCGACTGCGGACGACGACGAGGTGGGCGCCATCGACGAGGAACTCGCTGAGCTTCGCGCAAAGCTCGCCCGCGTCCAGGCTGACTACGACGAGGAGCTTATCGAGGCCCGTGATCTTAAGCGCGCGCGTAACCGCTATGAGCCGCAGATCGAGAAACTCGAAACGCGCCGTGCCCGCCTTGCTGGCGCATCGGCGCTGCTCGACACAACCGGCTACGCCTCGCCCGTGGACGCCTTCGACAACGCAGAGCTTGCCGTGCAGCGCCGTGTCATCAACACCCTGTGCCAGGTGCGCCTGCGCCGTGGCGTGCGCGGAAGCAAGACCTTCAACCCTGAATCAGTGCAGATCGTGTGGAACTAGGTTGCAGTGTGTGACACGTCAACAATCGCGCGCATGCGCTGTAGTGCGCAACGCTTCTACGAAGGAACGCCACGGGAGCCGGCAGTTCGGGGGATCTGCCTTCGTGTATCGGGGGTGACACTGCTCAACCGTGGCGTTCGCAGGAAGTATGACACGGCTCTTGTTACCCCAGAGGTCGTAGGTTCGAATCCTGCCCCCGCTACCAACTTCCAAGCCCCTGCCAGGAGAAACACTGGTAGGGGCTTTAGTTATTTCTCTTAAGGCGCACGTCCTGGGACTCAAATCGGGACTTTAGCGATGGCATTTTGTCACTTAAGCCGGTTTGGAAGTGATGGGGTTAAGTGACAATTTTTCGATTTTGTGACCTTGGATGACTGTGTCTTTTTGAGGAGTCGTCTGCACGGATTTCAGAAGTCCTCTGTACTATCGCCATCCACTCCGGAGAGGCCGCGGGCGTTCGTCCACTTCATTTGGAACGCGATTCGACAGAGCGCATTCAATACGATGGTCTTTTTCTCCCTGCGAAGGATGGGGGCAGTTTAGGGTGCCAGGGTGTTGACCAGATCGAGGAATTCCTCAGCGTAGGCAATTTGCTTGCGTAGCTTTTCGTAGCGGGTGCGCGTCTCCTCACGAATGTCGGCAAGGGTGGCCTTGGCATTACTCCGTGCCTGCTGTGCGGTATCACTGTCCTGCCCGCCATCTGAACTATGAAGAATCTCCGCAGCTTCCAGGAATTCCCGCATCTGATCCAGAGTAAACCCCAGCGGTTTCATCCGTCGCACCAGCAAAACACGACGTACATCAGCCTCACTATAAAGCCTGAACCCACCAGGGCTACGCCCCGATGGGGTAATCAGGCCGACGTTGTCATAATAACGCAAGGTGGGAATCGACAACCCCGTCTGGTCAACGACCTCGCCGATCTTGAAATTACTGTTTTGCATTGCCTGTTCTCCTTCACGGTGATGTTGCCCACGGGTTCCTGTGCCTGGGTTGGCGGTTGAGTAAAACTCCCGCTACCATGACCACCATCACCAAACCTAAAGTTACTAGAGGGTTGGATTCCTTTCGGGCGTTCGCCCAGTTACCTATCCCCTCAAAGATTGGACATCTATGACTGAAACTAGCACGGCGGCCCCCCGCCCCCTCCTGAGTCCAGACGGCGCTGATGCCCCTACCGGGATCATCGCATCCTTCCGTTACGCATTTTCTTCCCCCGCCCGTATCCGTATAGAGATTCTGGCCGGACTGGCGGTATCCCTGGCGCTGATCCCTGAGGCCATTGCCTTTTCCATCCTTGCCGGTGTTGACCCAGCCATGGGTCTGTTTTCCTCGGTAGTCATGGCCATTGCGATCGCCTTTACCGGTGGCCGCCCGGCAATGATCACCGGCGCCACCGGGGCTATTGCCCTAGTCATTGCTCCTGTGGCGCGTGGTTACGGGATGGATTATTTCATCGCCACCGTCCTGTTGGGCGGTGTCCTACAAATCGTGCTCGGCGCCCTCGGTGTGGCGAAACTTCAGCGTTTTATCCCCCGATCGGTGATGCTGGGTTTCGTCAATGCACTGGGCATTATGATTTTCACCGCCCAACTCGAACACCTCATTGATGTGCCTTGGATAGTCTACCCACTCGTCGGCTTGGGTGTGGTGATCATGATTTTCTTCCCCAAGCTCACCAGTGTGATCCCCGCCCCGCTGGTCACGATTATCGTGCTCACCGGTTTGGTCATTGCCGCCGGTTTGACTGTCCCGACGGTCTCGGACATGGGCAAGATGCCGGAGACCTTACCGTCCCTGTTTATTCCGAACGTGCCGTGGACGTTGGAGACCCTGCAGATCATCGCGCCTTATGCCCTGGCCATGGCCGTGGTCGGTCTCATGGAATCGTTGATGACCGCCAAGCTCGTCGATGACATCACCGACACTCATTCCGATAAAACTCGTGAATCCTGGGGACAGGGGGTGGCTAATATTGCCTCCGGTTTCTTCGGCGGCATGGGTGGCTGCGCGATGATCGGTCAAACCATGATCAACGTCCGCGAATCCGGGGCACGTACCCGCCTATCCACCCTGTTAGCCGGTGTGTTCCTGCTGGTCCTGGTCCTGGCACTGGGCGACATCGTTGGCATGATCCCGATGGCTGCGCTGGTGGCAATCATGATCATGGTCTCGGTCGGCACCATCGACTGGCACTCGGTGCATCCACGCACCCTTAAACTCATGCCGGTCTCTGAGACCATTGTTATGGCCGTGACGATTATTGCCACCCTAGCCACCAGCAACCTGGCCATTGGTGTGGTGTTGGGTGTGGTCACCGCGATGATCATGTTCGCCCGTCGGATGGCACATATCGCTTCCATTGAAAAGGTCTCCGAGATCGACGGCGACGGCGATGGCGAGATTGATACTCGTACCTACCGGGTGCATGGCCAGTTGTTTTGGGCATCAAGCAATGACCTGGTTTATCGCTTTGATTACACCGATTCTGCCCGTCATATCACTATTGATCTCACTGAGGCGGAGATCTGGGATGCCTCCACGGTCGCGACCTTTGACGCGATTACGCAGAAGTTCCAGGACAGAGGCAAAACCGTGTCCATTATCGGGCTCGACGGTCCCAGTCAGGACCGGCTGAACCGCCTGTCTGGCCGGCTTGGCACCGGCCACTAACATCCCCCGACTCGAGCACATCGACTTGGCGCCCCAACTTATAACCGGGGCGCCAGTTTATTGGTGCTGTTGCAAAGTTGGGGCATAGGAAGAGCATAAAAGAAGCGTAGCGGTTAACCGCTACGCTGTGTTGTGGGGATTTTTACTTTTTACGGTGCACGTGTTCTAGTTAGTGGTTCGTTTCTTTCCTCGGGTGATTGCGACGGTATTCCTCGACTAAGTGAGCAATACCCGGCGCAGCCTGGGACAACATCCAGGTCATAAGCGCTATAAGAACCCCTATGACGATAAGTGTTAACGCCAACCAGCCCAGTGTTGGGCCGATGCCGTTGGCCTCCTGGACGTGACCCCACAAGGCAGACACGCCGTCGGGTATGCCGAGCATACTTAGCAGCCCCTTCCCCAAGGCTCCGACAGCAACGAGTGCAATAGCAACGAAGAGAACACTGGCTGCAATCCACGAGGCAGACATGCAGGCCTTAATAAAGTTCGTGTTCGACTTTTCCATATCGTCGTTATACTGCTTGCGTTCTGCGCGTATCTCCTCCAGCAGCTTTTCGTTGGACTCCTTCTCCTGGAGCAGAGCGCTGCGAGCCTTCTTAGAGGCTTCTGCTGCCTCGTGCAGGCTCTTAGGCTCTTTCGACATTGCCTCAGATACAGCTACTTCTACCAGCGGTTCCAGGCTAGAAGTCAGGCTCGAAGTCATCTGAGCGTTCAGGCTCTGGCTGCGACCCGAACCACATCTACTCAGACACCATCTCCGGCACCAACTGGCAGCGGCCCGGCCTCGATGACGCGCTGGCGTACATGCGCCCCGACGACACGCTCGTTGTGACACGCCTCGACAGGCTCGGCCGCAGCCTCGCAGACACCGTGAACACCATCGCTGACCTGGCGGAGCGCGACATCAACGTCAAGGTGCTAGAGCCAGCGCTGGACACGTCGAAGCCCACCGACAAGGTGGTTATCAACGTTATGGCAAGTTTGGCCGAGTGGGAACGTGACCTGCTTGTCCAACGCACCCGTGAGGGCGTGGCGCACGCCCGCGCCCAGGGCAGAGTCGCCGGCCCCAAGCCGAAGCTCAGCAACGAGCAGGCGCAGATCGCCAAGGAGCTTATTGAGAGCGGCAAGTCCGTCAGCGCTGTAGCGCGCACCTTCAACGTCTCACGGCCGACGATCTATCGCGCTCTCAAGCGCATCGAAGCCGACGTGTAAGCACAGGCTGCGTCGCTAGCGCCCGCACCCGGTAAAGCCCAACATCAGGCTGCGCTAGCGACGCCCGGGCACATAGGCACTGCACTGCTGGGATACGCCTGCGACCGGCAGAGCCGGGCCGAATTCGGGATTGACCATATACACCCCGTATTCGTGCAAAGGAGCACTGCCATGTCCACTCATTCCCACACGCTTGCATCCCACGGTGAGATCCTCGCGAACCTCCCCGGCATCCTCGGCTTCTACCCGAACAACTCGCTGATCCTCGCGTTCTTCGTCGACGACGAGGGTGTCGACACCATCCGCCTCGGCCCGGTCGCGCGGTTCGACCTGGACGAGGCCGTGGAGAAGCTCACCGAGAGCCGCGAGCGGTTCGCAGCGTGGGTCCACCACCTGGAACTCGACGCTGTTATCGCGTACATGATCAGCGATGACATTGCGCAGCCGGTCTTCGACGAGACAGCCACGTATCTCACGAGCGGGGCCGTGCACCTACCGCCGCTGCTCGGGGTGGTGCAGGTACCCGAGATCGTCACCGGGGCTGCCTGGTGGTCTGTGTACCAGCATCCGCTCATCGACGAGCCTCGCCACGGCGTTATCGGTGAGGTCGCCGCATCAGCGGCGCTGCGGCAAATGCTAGAGCACACCGGCGAGCTGCCGGAGCCGAGCAAAGACGACATCGAGGCACGGTTGAACAGCACCGATCACGGCATCGACGCTGCCGAGCACGCCGACATCATCGAAGACGCGCTGGCGTATATCCCGCCGATGTTCTCAGACATGCTGCAGCGTGAATACGAGCAGGCGGCGGCAGGGATCACCCAGCCGAGCGCTCGTGCTGTTCGATCGGCGCTGAAATGCTTCACCACGCCGCGCTTGCGGGACACGCTGCTTGCCGCACTGCTCGATGACCCGCAGGCGGGCCTTGCGTTCATAGAGAAGGTTATGCGCGCTGTCCCGACCAGCTGGCCAGGGATGCGGGCGCAGCTCACCGCCACTGTTGCCGTGCTCGCCCACGCCACAGGCCAGCCGGGGCTAGCTGGCGTGGCTGCGCAGCGAGCCACCGAGATCGGGCCGGACGAGAACTTCCCGTCGCTGGTCGCGAAGCTAACCGATATCGGCCAAGGCGAGCGGATGGTCGAGCTTGTCCGTGAGGGCGCCGAGAAGACCCGCACGATCTTGTTTGCCGAGTAACACCGCATACCCCGTTGCAGCGATGCAACGGGGTTTCTTTTTTCTCGTCGGCCGTGGCTTGCGACGACAGACACCTCAACGAGGTAGGGGAGCGACCCCTAGACAGCAGAGCTGTCTCCAACAGACGGATTGACCACCAATCCGAACAAGGAGGCACGTGATGCGCGACTTCATCCACACCGACCTGGAACTGCTCTACCAGCTCGCCGACGGCATCGACGGCGAGGACGCCGATCCGGGCGCAGCACAAGAACTGCGCGACCTAGAGGCGGCAGGCACACCGCTGCCCTGGGCAGTGCTGTAACGGCAGCGCAACCCCCGCAGCAGCAAAGCCGCTGCTTCAACACCCAAATTGCACAGCAATTCACACCCACTCACGTAAGGAGAACCATCATGTCCAACCCCTTCAACAACGGCACCATCGTCGGCAACGCAGCTCGCGCACCGAAGCTGTTCGAGCACGCAAACGGTGGTGCGACGGTGAAGCTCAGCGTCTATGCGCGCAACACCTTCAAGAACAAGGCCACCGGCAAGGTGGAAAGCGAGATCGTGGAGCTGACCGGCTACGTCCAGGACGCTAAGAACCCCGGCGTATTCGGCTGCATCGGCTCCGGCGATCGTGTCGCGGTGAGCTACTCGCTGAAAACCGACGTCTACACCGACAAGGACGGCCAGAAGCAGTACCCGCTGGTCGCACGCATCGACACGGTGCAGCTGATCGATTCCAAGAAGGAGTCCGCTGCGCGCGCAGCCCGTCGCGGAGGCGAGGCAGCGAACGCCGCCCTGGCTGGCGCTGACGCCGACAACGACGAAGCACCGTTCTAACAACGACACCCCGCAGGGAAACCTGCGGGGTTATTTTTTTTCAACTATTTCACGGTGTTGATCCAGCTCTTTCACGGCCTTACCCAACTGAACAAAACCCAACAGCCCTAGCATCAGCTTGGCGATCGGGGTGGAGTCTTTTGAGTAGGTCTGTCCCTCCTTGAGGAACTTCACCGACACTCCTTTGCTGACTAGCTCGTCAACAATGGCGTACAGATCCGTCAGTGAACGCGCGCACCGATCCATCGACGTGACGACAAGCTGATCTCCTGCACGGACATATCGCATTGCTTCATCAAGTCCAGGGCGCTCACGCGATCCACCACTGGCCTTATCCGTGTAATAGGTGAAGACCTTCTCTGCCTTGAGTTGTTCAATCTGACGATCAAGGTTCTGATCTTTCGAACTCACCCGGGCATAGCCCACCTTTTGTCCTGAGATCGCCCCCAACTGTTCAGTGATCTCCAGAGGCAGTGACGGTTCTGTTCCGTTAGTCTTGGAACTAACCCTAGCGAACAGGAAGTTTTGTCATTCACAAATTGTTCGCTTGGGGTGTACCCGATTGCGAAGTGGATCTAGCGGGCTCTAACCCGGAGGGGTAGGCGATTCCACATCCTTAAATATAGGGGTGCGGCACGGAGTGTCGTCGATAAATAACCATTTGATGCGCGCGTGCGGAATTAACAACGAAATACCGCTAAAACAGACAACATATGGGGTGCACAGAAACACATATAAGTTCTGCGGAAAACCTATAGGGTGCGTCGCTAAAAACCGCTGTGCGCGAAAAACATAAAGGGTTTACGGACCCGGTCCCAGACCCCTCAATACTCTGAGCCGGAAGAATGGAAAGTGGAAGGTTGATGTATCCCCACTATTTATTTTTTCCGTTTTTCGGAGTACATCGGGAGCTACAACTGCGGACCAGCTCTGTGTGAACTAGATGAGAAGGCGCAGCAGCGAATCATCGACGCTGGACAGTTGGTGCTGCGGGCACGCGAGCGGCACCCCCAGCGGTCACTCGCGGAGCACTACAACCCGTTATCGATGGACCCAATTCTGCTCAAGGCTCACAACAACTTGGACCGGGAAGTCGATAAGGCTTTCGATGTGGCACGCAAACTCACCAACGAGCGCCAGCGCCAGGAGCTACTGTTCGCCAGCTACGGGGAGTTGGCGAGGGGCTATGTCTCCTCGCTTTCATCAAAATCTAAACCACCAGCAGGGTCGTTCCCCGTGCGGGTGATTTTGATCGGTCCCGCTGCTGGGTGTAGAACCCTGTCGCTGGCAACGCCGGGAACTATGACTGTGCCCGACGAGAACACGTCACTGCCATAACGCGGCTCACGGTAGACGAACATGGGTCGTTCACTACTACTGGTGGATTTCGGTTTTGGTGGTGGGGGGGATTACCGCCGCCGGCCTCGATTTTTCCGTTGAGGAGGGCGTTGACTACTTCCCGATTGTGAAATGGGCCGATGGCGCGGTGAAGAGGAACCAGTCACCTGGAAGAGATCGATCCAGTCGCTGGTGTGCAATCTGGGAGGTAGGGTTGCGGGGTCGATTCCTCGCGAGCGCAACCATGATTGTGTCTCTGAACGTGATGAAAACAACCCTGCCCTTCGGAGAATTTCCCCTATCCCGCGTCCCCGGGCGGTGAAAACGGTGTGCACCATCGCCTGAAAGGCTTTGCGTTGCTCTATCGGGATCTTCGGGTCACCCACCCGGCGGATCACTAAGATCCCCCCGTCAACGTTTGGCTGTGGCCGGAAAGCAAACCTTGGTACTCGGGAACCAAGGTGAAACGTGAACCATGGGGACCACTGAGCTGTCATCATCGTGCTTGCACCTACCCCGGCCCGGCGGCGAGCGACTTCCCACTGCATGAGGAGTACAGCGTCAGTCCATGCCGGCGCATGCAACAGCTTTCGAAGAATGGCAGTGGTGAGGTGAAAGGGAATGTTTCCCACAATGACGCAGGGAGTGGCGGGTAACGGGAAGTTGAGGAAATCATCATGGACCACTTCGACCGACGCCGAGGCGGTCTTTTTTGTGAGTTTGGCAGCTAGTTTTGCGTCTACCTCAACTGCCGTTATTGCCCTCCCCAAGTGGGATATCGGGTGAGTGAGGGCACCGCTTCCTGGCCCGATCTCAATGATGGGGCCGGAGGTTTGTTTTACAAGATCGACGATGGAGTTGATGATCTTGTGGTCTGTGAGAAAATTTTGGCCATGTTCGTGACGGCCGTATCCGTATGTAGACATCAGGTGTGCTCCGTGGAGTTGAAACGGAGCCGGGCATGGCAAATGGCCGCCCGGCTAAAGGACCGGAGCGGTTTCTAACCTGCGGGAGGGAGAAAACCGCCTTAGCGGCTGGTGAGCGGCCGCATGAAAACGGAACCTGAAATCAACATGGGCCTATCGTATCCAATTAATTTCGCAGGGTCCAATACGGTGAGAAAGAAGACAACCGCACCGCAACAGTGCAAGACCTCTCTGGATTGGAATTTGTCCTACCTTCGGCTCGTCGTACAGACGCCACTGGCGTATTTTGTCTCTGGGCAACGAGGGGGAGTTACCCCCACCTCCGGATGTTTTTAAGGTGCACCCCTTATTACGCTGTGGTGCGGGAGTAGTTTTGTCCGACTGATCGGACTACCCACCGACGTGGGGCGGGTAGTTCGAGGTCCCAGCAGATGATCGCGTCGATTTCGCCGCGTTCAAAGGATGCCACCATGGCGTCGTAGTCGGGGCGAGCCACATTCTTCTTTGACGCGGAAATGGACTGATCGACGTAGTTATGTCCTATGTCCAACGTCCAAGCCACGCTGCTTTGCAATGGCTTCACAGTCCTGACGCTGCCGGTCGATGGTGAGGCCATCCACGTCAGCGTCTCGCGAGATACGAAGGTAAATAGGAGCGCGTGTTGCCAAACGCTTTTAATAAGGCCCTTAGCTAACATTGAACTTAAAACTCGACGCTCTATCCACTCAACGTCCTCGTATGGTCCTGTCTTGCTTTGTAAGCGATTGGTACATCTCAGAAACCCCGGTGTTCACGATCTCTGTCTTCACATAGATAAAGCGCGTTGGCAATTATTACCCTTAAAGAGTGATTACCAACGAACTTCGAAATTTACTGGCCAAAGCAACCACCCATGCACAGCGTTTTCAGGACGGAGAAGACCACACTGTAGCCGCAGCGCTCCTTACCAAATCAGGAAAACACGTACTCGGTTTGAACGCGCACCATTTCCTCGGTGGTCCTTGCGGGGAGATCTCGGCTTTAGCCAACCATGCTGCTAGTTATCCAGAGGACCCAATCCAAGCAGTAGTCGCCGTATACGGACCTACTGGTCAAATTATTCCTCCCTGCGGTAAATGCCGCCAGGTGCTTTTTGATGTTGATCCGTCCATCCGGTGCATCGTGCGCGGAAGCAATGGACTTGAAGCACCTACCGTAGAAGAACTCTTGCCATTCGCATTCAACTGGCGAGATATGGAACAAGAGCAGCGCATCTACATGTGGGAAGGCTACGAGGAATCAATTCGTAGCGGAGAAAAGCAACAAACCATCCGGGTAGATGATCCTTTCCATGAAGGAAGTGCCCAAATTGTCTTCGAGAAAGAATCCGGAGAGGTCGTCACTATCCAGGCACAGGTTACGTCCGTTGCCTCTGCCCAGCGAAGTGAATTGTCGGAAAAGCAAGCTAGAAATGACGGTTTTGGCTCCCTTTCCGAGCTTCAGGAAGCGCTAGATACTCACTATCCCGGATTAGCTGCCGATGACAAAGTCGACATCGTAGAGTTCAAGCTCCAGTAACTCGAACGAGCTCAAAGCGTGCTTGCTTTCTGTAGAAGCAGTAAAAACTACAGCAAAAAGCTGGGGCAATCCATGGCGAACGGTGCAGATTGTGGCGCTTGGGTGTGACTTGTGAGACATGCTCCTCCTGGGGATATGTATTTTCAATCCATTGCCATTGATGGTGTCCCACTTCCTTGAAAGTGAGGCGCTCGGGAAAGGCCGGAAGGGGCCTCTTTCTCGACGTTCAAACCATTGCTTGAAATACAAGTAGTCGCTTGTTAAGATCGGGGTGTGCTTACAGAGATTTCCTTATCCATCCCCGCGTCGGATCTCAGTCCCGCCGAGCGGGCCCAGTTACTCGTACCCACCCTGTCCGCGCTGTCGGATGAAAACCGGTTGACGATCCTGCTCACCTTGGCGGAGAAGTCGATGACCAACCGCCAGCTCCATGAGGCCACCGGGATGAGTCAGGCGTTGGTCAGCCATCATCTGGCTGCCCTACGCAAGGCCGGACTGGTGGACTCGGAGCCGACGGGTCGTGCCACGCTGAATTCGGTGTGTTGTACTCAGCTGGCTGATCCGGTGCGCTGGCTGGCGCACCTGGCGACGTTGACCCCGGAGGGACAACGCGCCTGCTGCACGGACACCTCCCTGAAAAGCGAGGTCGTCGATGCTGATTAACGCGCTCGGCACGTTCACTACCCTCCTGGTCGAACTGCTCCTGCTGTTTCTGGTGATCTCCTATGCGGTCGCGTTGATCAACCGGCGCTTCGGCCCGGAGCGGTTGCAGAGCTGGATGGCTGGTGGAGCGGTTCCCGGTCAGGTCAAGGGACTGGCGTTGGGGGCGATCACTCCGTTTTGTTCCTGTTCGACGATCCCGATGTTTGTCAGCATGCTCAAAGCCGGGGTGGCCTTTCGTACCACCGTGACCTACCTGATCGCTTCGCCGCTGCTCAACCCGGTTATCGTCGGCGGGATCTGGCTGACCCTTTCCTGGCAGGTCGCGATCAGCTACGCGGTGATCATGGTGCTGCTGTCGCTGGGAGCACCCTGGGTCTGGACCGCGCTGGGCATGGAAGACCAGCTGCGCAAGGTCAAGGTCAAGGGCGGGCGCCAGCTGGACGGGACCCCGTGGCGTGGAATCAAACAAGAAACCCCGGCAGCGATCCGTCAGGCATGGGACGATCTTCGCCCCATGCTCCTTCCGATGATCATCGGCGTGGCCATCGGTGCATTCATCTACGGGGTCGTGCCCGAAGACGGCCTGAGATTTATGGCCGGTGAAAACGTTTGGTGGCTGATTCCACTGGCTGCGGCGATCGGTATCCCGCTGTATGTCCGACTGGAGACGATGCTGCCGGTCGCCCTGGCTTTATCGGGTGCCGGGGTGGCCATCGGCCCGATCTTCGCGATGATGATCGGCGGGTCCGGGGCCTCGCCACCGGAAATCTCGATGTTGGCGGCAGTGTTCAAGCCGAAACTGTTGGCCACCTTCGTGATCACCATTCTGCTGGCGGCCATGCTGGCCGGCTACGCGATGACGATCATCCTCTAAACCACGTACCTCTAACGAAAGGAGACCCTCATGGGCTTCAAAGACCTGTTTCACAAGAAGAATACGAACTCCGATTGCTGCAGTGTCGAGATCGTCGCCGACGACGACACCGACACCACCAGTAACCAGGAGGAGGAGCATCCGCAGGCTCAGTCCTAACCTGCCACGCTCCTGGTATCTACCAGCATGTCCGGTTTCAGGCCGACGACGCTGATGATCAGTTCAGGCATCAACGACCCCGCGCGAGTTCGCGCGGGGTCGTTGATGGTGTGAGGTGGGGTGGTCAGTTCTCGAGCAACTCGGCAACGAGCCGGCGTACACGCGTGTCGATGTCGTCACGGACCAGACGCATGCGCTCGATCGCCTCTATCCCCCTCCTGGACGGCTCGTCAGTCACCCACCGTTCGCACGTTCCGTGGGCGTCGTCGGGAAGTTCCAGCTGGGCATCACCTCCCAGGATGATCACGCGGTCAACCTCGCGCAACAGCTGTGGATCCACACCCTTAGGCACGAGTACTGACCGGATGGTGTTCCGAAGCCGTCGTCACAACCCTGGTCACCGGGGC
The DNA here is from genome assembly GCF_001055995.1 of Corynebacterium sp. 239_CJEI. Classification (NCBI taxonomy): domain Bacteria; kingdom Bacillati; phylum Actinomycetota; class Actinomycetes; order Mycobacteriales; family Corynebacteriaceae; genus Corynebacterium; species Corynebacterium sp. 239_CJEI. The sequence goes on from NZ_JVOW01000028.1 coordinate 108,114, forward strand.
CATCTGTGCCAACGCCTTCTGACTCTGACAGTAATTCTAAAACTGTTCTTTTGAGGTGTACCCCAAAAGCCGCATGTCTCGATTATGCCTCACAAACCCCTACCGAGCACCACCCTGCGACAACTTAGGGCGAGACGCTTTAGTGAGACGGGGAGGAGGCCAATTGCCCCATGAAACGGTCTCACATTCCAGTTCCTGCCGGGTGTCTCATAAAACTTTAGGTTTTCAGGACGCTCCGCGACCGCTAGTGGGCCATATAAGCGAGTCGGGTGTGGTCATCGACAGCGGCATGGACGTGGTCGAACCCGATCGGGTCTTCCGGTCGCGGATCGGTCGTGGACTCGCCAACCGCCGCTGTCGGGGATGCGGCTGAGTTTCTTCACATCGATATGGATGAGCTTGCCTGGCCACCAGCAACGCTCTCGCATGCGTGGTCAAGCGGGCGTTACCGTTGGGCATAGAGGCCTCCTGGCAGTGAAGAACTAGACAGCTCCACTAAGCCAGGAGGCCTAGCTATTTCACAAGACCGAAAGTGCCACCAACGTCACGGTCGAGTACAACTAGTGGGTGTCACTGTGGCTTTCCGAAGTCCACCACACTGACGTTCCCGTCATTGCGGGGGCGGTACAGAGGGCTCCTGACGGATTGCCCGAAGTCCTCTGCACGAATTGACTTCCGGCCTGATGCCGCTGTACCAACCTGTCCTGATAGGCTGGCGCCTCGTTTGCCAGAAGATGGGCAAGGTTCCCTCTCCCCCTTGCTTTTTGGGAGTCCTCGGCCAGCTACGGGATCGTGCCTGGCCGGTCCTCGGTCGAGTTGTTGTCCGGAGTTGGTGTGCAGCAGTCGGGTTCCCCGCTTTGCCCGGGGCCCTCGCCTGTGGGCGGCGTTCCCTGTCTAATGCGCAGTCTCCTGCGCCGGTTGAGGGCGGCCAATGCCGATGCGAGCACCACGGCTGCGGCGAGGGCTGCGATCAGGGTGCTGTTGTCGCTGATCCAGGCGCTGGCGGCGGCTGACCATACGGCGAGGCTGTTGGCCTGTGCGGTTCCGCCGGTGGCGGCGGGATACCAATACCAGCTGAGGTAGGCGCCGGTTATGGTGAGGATGAAGGCGGCGATGCGGTTGCTGTGCTTGGCCAGGCCGGTGATTCTTCGCCCGAGGGCGGCCCCGGCGATGGCCGTGCCTGCCGAAACGAGCATCAGGACAGTGGCCGAGCCTGCGGCGTAGGCGGCGAAGACCGCGAGCAGCCCGGCGTAGCTGGCGACGGCCTGGGCTTGGGCGATCACGGCCAGGAGCACCCCGAGGGTGCAGCCGAGGGATGCTGCGGCGTATCCGATCCCGAAGGCCACCATGCGCCCGGTTTTGCGACCTGCCCCTGCGGCTTCTTGTGTGCGGGGTTTCGTGGCCCAGGCCGGCAGACGGAGCCGTGGTGTGAGTCCGGTGAGCATGGCCAGGCCCAGCAGGAGAAGGATCACCCCGGTGGCCATTCCCAGCCAGGGCGCTGCGCTGATCAGGGTCCTGGCGCCCGCGCTGACGATCAGCCCGAAGGCTGCCAGGGTCCCGGCGAAGCCGAGGCTGAGCGCGAGCCCGGCCCGGAGCCCGTGGGCCAGACGCAGCGCGAGCGGGCGCGTCCGGGCGTCCCCGATGGTCTGGGCTATCCAGGCGGGCAGGAGGGCGAAACCGCAGGGATTGACCGGGGCAATCATTCCAGCGGCGAAGGCCAGGGCAAGCAGGGCTGTCATTGGGCACTGGCCTTGGTGAGTTCTTCTTGGATCTTTTCCGCAGACGGGTCGGTGGCCCGGAAGGTAACGTCGCCCTTCGCGTCGACCACCACCAGGGTGCTTATGGAGGTGACGTTGTACCGGGTGGTCAGTGTGGCCCCGGTGTCGATGACGGCAGGGAGCTCAGGGGCCTTGATGTAATCGCGGAATCCGTTGATGGTCTCCTTCGGTTCTCGGGGGTCCACGTCCACCAGGAGGTAGTCGGCCGAGCTTCCCAGGGCCGTGGAGGCCTTGTTCAGGGAATCGGCCCCTTCCACACACTCACCGCATCCGACAGAGAAGAAGAACAGTGCTGCGGGCTTACCGTCCGGGATGGTCCGGGTAGTGCCGTCAATGTCGGAGACCGTAACAGCAACGGCACCGGCCGCGTCGGGCGACGAACCGCCTGGCGCGGCCGACGGGCCGCTCGGTGAGCTGGCGCAGGCGGTTGTCAGTGCCATGACCGCTGCCAGAAACAGGGCGGAGGCGAGGTGCCTGGGCCGGGGAATGGACAGAGAACGGCGGGATCTCGGGTATGTCATGGTGTCTGGTGGTTCCTTCCAGGAATGGGGATGGGGACTCAGGCGGTGCCGTGGTCGGTGCGGTGGTGCTCGGGGGACAACAGATAGGTGAGGGCCTGGTCGGTGGCGGTCATGGCATTCCTTTGCTTCGGTAGTGGGGGCTGCAGCTCAGGCGCAGCAGGAGAGCTTGGAGACGTCGGTGGTGAAGGCCTTGGCGGCGCTCCTGATGCCCTCGGCCATCGTCAGGTAGGGGCTCCAGGCGGCGGCGACCTGCGCGGTGGTCATGCCCGCTTCGAGGATGTAGACGCCGGCGGCGGCGATTTCCCCGGCGTCCTTGGCCACCGCGGAGAGGCCCAGGATCCGTCCGGTGTCGCGGTCCGCGACAACCTTGATGAAGCCGCGGGTGTCGCGGTTGACCACGGCTCGCGGCACGTACTCCAGGGGGAGGACCCGGCACTCGCAGCTGATCCCGGCGGCGACAGCTTCCTTTTCCGTCATCCCGACCGCCCCGATGGCGGGACTGGTGAAGGTGACCCGGGGCAGGTGCCGGTAGTCGACCTCGGCCAGGGCATCGGTGAACGCATTGTCCACGGCCAGGGCGCCGTGGGCCGCTGCGACGTAAACGAACTCCCGATGACCGGTCGCGTCCCCGGCGGCCCAAACCCGCGGGTTGGACGTGGCCAGGCGGGAATCGACCACGATCTCGCCGGATGCGCCGGTCTTCACCCCGACGGCGTCAAGATCCAGTCCCTCGGTCACCGGGCGGCGGCCCAGTGCCACGAGGATGCGGGAAGCGCGGAACACCTCCTCGCCCCCGGCCACGTTTGCCGTCACCGAGACCCCGTCCGGGCCGGAGGCCACGGAGTCGGCCATGGCCCGCCGGACCACCCGGATCCCCTCGTCGGCGAACACCCCCGCCAACGCCTTGGATGCCTCCGGTTCCTCCTGCGAGGCCAACCGGGAACGGACCAGCATGGTCACCCGGGAGCCCAGCCGGGAGAAAAGCTGTGCCATCTCCAGGGCAACATAGCCTCCGCCCAGGATCAGCATTGATTCGGGCACCTCGTCCAGTTCCATCGCCGTCGTCGAGGTCAGGTACCCGGCCTCGGCCAGTCCGGGAACGGGCGGTACGTAGGGTGCGGAGCCAGTGGCCACGAGGTAGTGCCCGGCCTCGATCGTTCTCACTGCACCATCCGGGGAGATCACCCGGAGCAGCGGTGCGTCCTGGGTTCCGGTGAACGACGCGTCCCCCGAGATCATCTTCCACCCGTAGTCCGCGGCCAGATCGACGTACTTCTCCGTGCGCATGCTTTCAACCAGCGCGGCCTTGCCCTGAATCAGGGCCGGCATGTCCACCGGGCCCGCCGAGGCCGCCACCCCAGGGAAGCGGGCCGAATCCAACGCCACGTGGCGGGCCTCCGCGGCAGCCAGGAGCGCCTTCGACGGGACGCAGCCCGTGTTCACGCATGTCCCGCCCACGGTGCCGCGCTCCACCATCACGACGCGCTTGCCCAGTCCGGTGGCCCGGATCGCGGCCGCAAACGCTCCGCCGCCGGAACCAATAATCGCCAGATCGAACTTTTCGTTTGTCATTCCAGATGTCTCTTCCCTGTGGTTCAAAAGTTCCTATGGAACCATTGTGAACCTTCCAGTACAATGGAAGGTCAAGTGTGGTGGCCATTGGAAGGGGAATTGGCGAACATGAGGATCGGACAGCTTGCGGAAGCAACCGGAACCACGACCAAGACCCTGCGGTTCTACGAGGAGTCGGGGCTGCTCCCTCCGGCCGAGCGATTGGCCTCCGGCTATCGGGACTACGCCGAGGATGCCGTGGGTCGGGTCGGGTTCATCCACCGGGGCCAGGCCGCCGGGCTGACCCTCGCCCAGATCCGCCAGATCCTCGACATCCGCGACGGCGGCCAGGCGCCCTGCGAGCACGTGCGCGACCTGCTTGACGTGCGCCTCGCTGAGATCGAGCAGCAGATCGCGCAGCTCTCCGTGCTGCGCGACACTATCGCGGACCTCAGACAGGACGCCGCACACCCGGACCCTGAAACGTGCAGCACCGATCAAGTGTGTAGGTACTTGTAGACGGCGGGACTCAATGACTCAAACGCTACAACCCCGATATGCGCTAGCGCATGTCGATGACACCGGTGCCCATCTCGATGTGTTTGGTGGTGGCCGCGACAGCACCCAGCAGCGGCATCGGGGCGGAGGCCTGCGGCACGAAGTGGTGGACTCGGAAGGACGCGTTGTTCACGCCGATTTCGTCCGCAGCCTGGGTGATCTCCAGATGAGTCTTGGCGATCTTTTCCGCAGATGGCCCGCGCTGGCCACCGAAGGCGTAATGCCCGAAGCTTAAGAAGCCGAACGCTTTCATTGGATAACACTCCTTTTGATGGTGTTAACGAGAGGGAGTAACTTTGCAACGACATACCGTCGAGTTCAAGTTCAACGTTTAAGCGCCGCGTCTGACTTATAGCGAAGGTGTTCTATGAGCATGATCGAGCTGAACGGCATCTTGATCTGCAAAGACCACAGTGATGTTTCAATCGTTGAACGGTTCCTTCCAAAACACGTTGAGCTCTCTCGTGATGAACCCGGGTGTCTGCGCTTCGAGGTCACTCAATCCGACGACCCGCTCGTATGGAATGTATCAGAACAATTCACTGATCAAGCATCGTTCGATTCGCACCAAGCGCGGGTTAAAGCGAGCGAGTGGGGTCAGGCAACAGCGCATATTCAACGTGACTACACCATCACGGGGCCCAGGGGAGGGTGAAATCGTTGACTACCGCTAGCAAGCTTCCGCCAGTGTACCCGAGCGTAAAGGCGCTAGGCAGTCACGCGCCCAACAGCAGCGTGCTGAGCAAGGGCGCTGGTGTTCCGACGGTGTACGTCCTATTGGCTACAGCTCAACAGGCGAGATCATCCCTGCTGAGGCGGAGGCTGTACTTGGTATCTATCGTGCTATCGAACGCGGTAATTCCATGCGCGATATCGCCAGCGTGCAGTGCATTGCTGCTTCAATTGGCCCTTCTTGCGTGCTCTCTTCTGTCCCAGCCACTTTATTGACACGTAGATTGCACTATGTACTAGGCAGCCATTTCATTGACACGTTAATTAAACAGTGAAGTAGCCAGCCATTCGATTGGCACGTTTACTGCGCAATAGATTGACACCAACGCCGTGTCCTTTACTCGGGAGACACCCCCGGTGACGGTGGCCAGCACAAAGACGACGGTGAAGCCGAGAATGAACAACCCGGCCGCACCCGCTACCGCCCACTGGCGTTTGGTGACCACCGCGCCCCCCTCGGCGTCGTAGTCGACCTCCCCGCCGACCACACTGGCCAGATACGACATATATCCGGGTACCAGGGGTACGACGCACGGGGAGGCGAACGAGATCAGACCTGCAGCTGCTGCAGCCAGGATGCCGATCATCAGTGGCCCGGTGGCCGCGGCGTCGGCGAACTGCTGGCCAATCGCCAACTGCGCAATCACATCAACGGTCATGATGCTGGTGCCTCCTCGGCCAGCGGCAGAGCGACATCAAGGATGTCATCGGCGGTGACCTCCCTCAGGAACACCGCGGCCGGGCGGTGGCTTCGGTCCAGGACAATGGTGGTCGGGATGACCGAGGTCGGCACCTCCCAGGGCCGCAGCGATACGAAACGGCGGGTCGTAGATCGAGGGATAGGTCACCGCGTTGTCGAGTTTGAAGTCCTGGGCGATGGTCTGGTTGTAGTCACGGACGTTGATGCCCAGCACCGTGCCACCGAGGGGGTCGAGAGTCTCCTGGACAAGCTGCAGGTCATCGACTTCCGTCCGGCACGGTGCACACCACTAGCCCCAAGCGTTGAAGACGACGACCTCGCCTTCAAAATCAGACAGGCTGATCTCCTCACTTTCCTCCATCAACGACGGGCAGGAGAAGCCCGGCAGCGGCGCACATTCCTCCTCTGCGTAGATAATCTCGGTTTGGCCTCCTGGTGAGTGGAACTGGAAGGTGCCCGTTACCTTGTGAGTGTCCCCGATAATGGGGATAGTCGCTGGTCCGGTATGGCTTACCTGCCCTGTAGTTTCCATAATCCGGGGGGTGTTGCCGCCGGGTGCCAGGACTTTCGATGACAGCTGATAGGGACACGGCCAGTTTTAAACTAGGTCTCTTTGTAACGTGGGTGCTTGCAACGAAGGTCATGACACCAGCGACTGGAACAACGCCATACCCATCTCGTTTTCTAGGAGCTCATCATGTCTCCGGAGCATTCCATCGACATATTCCTTGGGTTAGACGTCGGCAAATCTGAACACCACGCCTGCGCCTTAGACCGTGATGGCAACAAGGTCTTCGACAAACCGTTGCCTCAACTCGAATCCGAACTAGCAGGCGTTTTTCACCAGCTTCAGAAGCTTGGCACCGTGCTCGTGATCGTCGACCAACCCAACACCATCGGCGCACTACCGATTGCTGTAGCCCGGGACTGCGGTTGCGAAGTCGGATACCTGCCAGGTCTTGCGATGCGCAAAGCTGCAGATCTCTATCCGGGACGTGCAAAAACAGACAAACGCGACGCATTCATCATCGCCGACACCGCCCGCACAATGCCCCACACGCTACGTGCCGTCGACCGCAATGATGAGGTACTCTCCGCCCTAAAGATGCTGTCCGGCTTCGATGATGACATCGCCCGCGATTGCACTCGCACTGTCAATCGGCTTCGCAGTGTCCTCACCCAGATCTACCCCAGCCTGGAACGAGTTTTTGCTGGTAGCACCCTGACTCGCACGCCGATCCTGGAATTATTGATCCATTACAAGGGACCGCAGGGGCTAAAAAGAGCCGGATACCAACGAGTGTTGAACTGGATGATCAAGCGCACACGTAAAGACCCCACCCCGCTGGTAGACGACATTTTTACAGCGCTGAAAGCTCAAACAGTCACCGTGCCTGGAAGCGATGCCGCCGAGTTAGTAATTCCTCAACTGGCTGCAAACATCCAGGCCCTCAAAGAGCAACGAAACACCATTGCTGAGCAGGTTGAAGAGATGCTCGCTGATTTCCCTCTTTGTGAGGTCTTGATGAGTATGCCCGGAGTCGGCATCAAGACCGCAGCGCAGATCCTTCTTGCGATCGGTGATGGCTCCGACTTCGCTAGTGCTGGCCACTTAGCTGCTTATGCTGGAATAGCACCCGTGACTAGACGATCCGGTTCGTCGATCAGAGGTGAATTCCCGGCACGGTCAGGCAATAAACGACTGAAAAACGCCTTGTTCTACTCCGCATTCGCAGTTATCCGCAGCCACGAACCGTCACGGCGGTATTACGAACGCAAACGCGCTGAAGGAAAACGCCACAACGCAGCAGTCATCTGCCTGGCACGACGCCGATGCAATGTCATCTACGCGATGCTGAAAAACAAGGAGTTCTTCCGCGAAATCCCGCCACGCCCCGTCGCCGCATAAAGCCCCAAAGACGAAGCCGACCAGCACACGCTGGCCGGCTCCTAGGCACGCCTAAGAAACTACTCCCAAGACTGTGCTCGTCAACATCGGTCTGGCACTTGACAAAAACATAGGGACACCCCCC
>NZ_JVOW01000029.1:0-6328 GCF_001055995.1 Corynebacterium sp. 239_CJEI
TAAAGAAAAGTGTGTCTTTTCCGGGCGTGTTGCGGTTATTTGATCCAGCCTTTTTGGATGCCGAGGTTGTGTTGGTAGCTGGTGTCGATGGCGGTGTCGTATTCTGCTGGTGCACCGATGTCATTGGTAGTGGCTGTGGTGTTGTGGGTGATCAGGTCTGTTGCTGTGGAAAGTGCGTCTTGACCCCATCGTTGGTCCCTGGCGATCTTGACCGGATCGTCAGGGACTTCTGTATGTAGATACAGCCACCAATCCATCACTGTGCGTTGATGCGGTAGTGATAGTCCGCGGTGTCTGCGGGCTAGTTCTTTTATGGGGGCGTTGATGCCACCTTCGAGGCTGTTTGTTGTTGCTGCAAGGTTGTCGGGGTCGATGGTTGTTGGTGGGGGTTGCAGGTAGGTAAACAGCAGGTCTCTGCGGTGCAGAGATAGCAATGATTGATAGGCCGCTCGGACGCGTTGGTGGGTGTAGACCTTGGTGTAGGCGCCGGTAACGGGGTCTTTGATGGTGGTTTTCTCGTTCATCCATTCCCGGTAGGTGTGGTCGAATTCGTGCAGGTGGGCGACCCATGTGGATGCTTGGTCAAGGTCGGTGATGCGAGTGAGTTTCAGGGCTAGGCGGTAGAGGGTTTTGCCGGCATCGGTGCGGGGGTTGCTGGTGGTGTGGCGGCGGACTGTTCGTTGGGCGTGGACGAGGCAGCGTTGGATGCGTGTTGTTGGCCAGCAGTGGTGGATGGCTGATTGGGCACCTTGTCCGCCGTCTGTGACTGCGATTAGTGGTGCGGCAATGGGGCGTAGGAGTTCGGTGTAGGCGGCGGTGGTTTCGTGTCTGGCCCAGGTCCAGTTGATGACGTGGGTTTTACTGGCTGCGATCAGGAGGCATCCGGACTTTAGATAGGTCGCGTCGAGGAAGATTTGGTCATGGATGCGGAATGAGTCGATGGTGGGTGTGGGGATGATCCACCAGCACCATCGGAATCGGTGGTGCATGGTTTGCCTGGTTACGCCATGGTGTGCGGCGAAGGTGGTTAGAGATTGGGTGCCGGTGGCCCATTGGATGAACAAAGCCATGGTGGCGGTGTTTTTGTTGTGGGTTTGGGTGTTGCGGGTAAAGGAGTGTCCGCAGTGGGTGCAGCGCCAACGGGTGGTTGATTTGCTGGTGGTGCCGTTTTTCTTTGTGTTGTTGCCGCATAGTGGGCAGCTGGGGCGGTTGGTGGTCATCCTTTAATCCAACCGGTGTGCGGTTAGCACAAATGTGGCCGGAGGTGTGGGATGGTGTGGGTAATAGCTTTCGGGGAGCTATTCTTTGGTGATTTGTGGTGTGTGGTCTGGGGTTATGGTGGCATGCGGACACACTTTTCTTTACTTAACCCCGAGTTACTGACTGCGTTTATGGCCGGCGGCGGTGGGGCGATGCGAGTTACTGACTACGTTTATGACAAAAATGGCCTGAAAAATGGCTTGAAAGTGTCATAAACTCACACAGTTTCACATTTGCAGCCCGGAAATTTTAACGCCTATGGGACGAATGGGCCAGCTCCGCGATACGAAGCACCGACTGTTCCAGCGACAGCTCGGGAGTCGACGAGGCACCCTTGGTGTCCGCATCCAGCTGTGCCGCGACAACCACAGCGCGAGCAACCGCCGGGGTTGACCAGGCCGATGCCAACCGCTGAGTTTTCTCCAACTTCCACGGTGGCATGCCATAGCGGTGGGCATCCCTGCGAGCATTAACGCCACGTGCACCGTGGAGCCGAGCTACATCACCAACCATTCCCGTGATTGCAGCCGACAGCAGTGCCGGTGCCATTCCCAGCTGCAAGGCACGGCGCATCTTGGCCAACGCTTCCCCGCCCCGACCGCGCAGTGCGAGCTCGGCAATCTCAAAGCCCGAGACCTCCGCCGAAGCACCGTAGTAGGTGCGCACTGCTTCCGAGGTGACCTTGCCCGCTGTATCCGCACACAGCTGGGAAATGGCGGTCGCCAGTTCGCGGAGGTCTGAACCGACCGCATCCAGGACGGTATCGATGACGTCGCGACGCACCTTAACCCCGTGTGAGGCGAACTCTTCGCCAACAAAACCGGGCAAGTCGTTTCGCTTGAGCGGTTGAGCTTCGAAAAAGCGGACCCCCAACTTGCGCAGGTCAGCGACCATCTTTTTCTGACGCCCCTCACCGCTGTGAAGGAGAATCAACGTGATGCCCGGCGCGGGATCCTTAACCGAATCCATCAACAGCTTGGCAGGCTCTTTGCCGGCGTCTTGGCAGTCGGTAACAACCACGATCCGGTCATCCCCAAACAATGAGGGGCTGAAGAGCTCCACCGCGTCAACAGTGGTCATTTCCCCTGCACGGATGGTGGTCACAGGCACCGAGCGTCCGCCCGGATCGGACTCCGTTGCTGCCTGCGCGCGGACGGCAGCGACAATGGCGAGGCGGGCGCGGTCTTTCAGCAGTTCCTCTTTGCCCACAATCAAATTCACGGGTGCGACGGCGCTCAATCCCGACCTCTTTTCCGCGTTGATTCCTGCGACTGTTGTTTCTAGCCTACGGGACAGACCGGATTTCACCTTCCTCGCCAGACTTCGCCATTCGAATAGAGAGCTTGCGGCCCATCTCGCTGTGGGCACACCACAGGAATGTGCTCGGGTGTCATTACGGTTTCTCGCACGCGCGGACCACACTCGCGGGCGATAAACCACTGGGGTGAGCGGTGCGATTGGAGCGGTTGGCCGCTCACGGCTTCAGCGATATACGACGGGGATTCCACCACCACGGTTTCTGTCGTGGTGTTATCTGCGGCAGTATCCAGTACCTGGGTATGCCACGTCATTTGCTCGGTGAGTCCGAGCGCAATTCGGCACTGCCGGCTGAGCGAGGTCGGTGCAGGGTAACCAACCGATACCACATGGTTGACGGGTTCTCCGACAGCCTCCGCATGAATGAGAACAACCTGGTTCTTCTCAGCGCAGGCGGCAGCACTCCACCCCTGTGGGGCACGCGCAATGTCGAGGCCGAATATCCAAATGGCGGCATAACTACCGGCTGCCAAGACAGCAGCGAAGGCCCCAGCGCGGAGCGCAAAACGGGGCCACGCCCAGAGCGTCGTCAAGCATGTGAGTGTGAGAGTGCAGGAAACGACCAACGTGACCGCCCCAGTGGCGGGCGCGACGATTCCTGCGGTGAGGCGTGCGACCTGATGAATCCACCATGCGCACGGCGCGGCGCACCATAGCAACGCACTGACCAGCCAATTGAGATGCAGTGCGGCCGCAACGGCAGCGAGCGAACCAGCGATAGTAACCGGTGCGACGGCGGGCGCGGCGAGGAGATTGGCGAGCAGCGAGACATGGCTGATCTCGCCGATAAGGAGCGCCAACACGGGCATGGTGACCACGTGTGCGGCAATCGATACGGCGACGGCGCGGACTACTGGGGCGGGCCAGGTACCCATAACGGTGGTGGCGGACAGGCGTCTGGCAAGGGGCTCGGCAAGAAGGACTAACCCGGCGGTGGCTGCGACCGAGAGGGCGAAGCCCACTGATACCGATAGGTCTGGAGCCAGGAGAATCAACCCAATAATGCCAGCCGACAGCGCCGCGATGGCCTGGCCAGCTCGTCCTACAAGAATCGCCAACAGCCCAATGCAGCCGGTGACCACCGCGCGTAGCACTGACGGTTCTGTACCCACAATTGCCACAAAGCCATACAGGGCAAGCGCGGCGACTGCGACGCGCACCCGCGGTCCAGCCCACGAAAACACGGCCACAACAGCCCCGATAACAAGCGCAACGTTCGCTCCAGAGACTGCTGATAGATGTGAAAGCCCAGAGGCAGTCATCATGTCGCCGTCGTTGAGGCTAAAGCCGCGCTCATCGCCGATGGCCATGGCGGGAATCAGGCGGTCGGGACCAACGGGAAGATTCTGCGCCGAGTCAAAGAGCTGCTGGCGCACCTGAGCTGCCAGCCCCTGCGGTGGCGCGATGACCTCAACATCGCCACGCAGATTCAGCTGGATACCACTAATGCAGGGTTTGCTGGCCGCACGTATACCGGCTGTGGATTCAACTACGGCGTCTCTCGTGACCGCCAACAGTGACTCGTCTCCGAAAACCGACACCTGCCCCGGAAGGCCCTCGATGCGGGCTTTCGCGCTGGCCCCGAACTCGGTAGCTTTCGGCTCGGTGACGAGGCGCAATTGCACTTTCGACATCCCGCCAATGTCGTCATAGAGCTCGTGGGCTCGGGCTTGCGCTATGCGGATTCGCGTGGCCACCGCAACACTGGCCACCGCCACAGCTGGCACCACGATAGTGGCGATTGCTCGCCAGCCGGAGGTCACCGCACCTCTTCCCCATCGCCACGACCAACGCTGCCACGCCCACGGCAACACCACCGCAGTCACGATCGCGCACGGTGCCACAACTATCGCCCATTCTGGGCGCATGATCACTGTCACCGCAGTCGCCCACGCCAGCACCGCTGCTGGCACTAGCCGCACATCGAGCCCAGCACGAGCGCGCAGGTCAGACGGTGGCGGCATCGCGCAGAGCCTCTACCTTCGCCGGGCCGATTCCCGGAACCTCCTCAAGTGCGTCGATGCTCGCAAAAGGCCCGTTCTTTTCACGAAAGTCGATGATTTTGGTCGCCGTTGCGGGTCCAATTCCGGGCAATTCCTCCAGCTGCGTAGCAGTGGCGGTGTTGATGTTGATCTTTCCGTCAGAGCCACCCGGGCCAGCCCCGCCTGCAGCACCGGCGCCAGAACCGCCAGAAACATCGGAACCGCCCTCCGCCGTCCCTGCTGGCAGCGCCTCTGTCCCAACCACAATCTGTTGACCATCTACCAACGGTGCCGCCAGGTTCACGCTGGCAGGATTAGCCTCCGGCAAAAGCCCACCCGCACGCTCAATTGCCTCCACCACCCGCGCACCCACTGGCACCTCCACCACGCCAGGATTGGGTTAAGTAAAGAAAAGTGTGTCCGCATGCCACCATAACCCCAGACCACACACCACAAATCACCAAAGAATAGCTCCCCGAAAGCTATTACCCACACCATCCCACACCTCCGGCCACATTTGTGCTAACCGCACACCGGTTGGATTAAAGGATGACCACCAACCGCCCCAGCTGCCCACTATGCGGCAACAACACAAAGAAAAACGGCACCACCAGCAAATCAACCACCCGTTGGCGCTGCACCCACTGCGGACACTCCTTTACCCGCAACACCCAAACCCACAACAAAAACACCGCCACCATGGCTTTGTTCATCCAATGGGCCACCGGCACCCAATCTCTAACCACCTTCGCCGCACACCATGGCGTAACCAGGCAAACCATGCACCACCGATTCCGATGGTGCTGGTGGATCATCCCCACACCCACCATCGACTCATTCCGCATCCATGACCAAATCTTCCTCGACGCGACCTATCTAAAGTCCGGATGCCTCCTGATCGCAGCCAGTAAAACCCACGTCATCAACTGGACCTGGGCCAGACACGAAACCACCGCCGCCTACACCGAACTCCTACGCCCCATTGCCGCACCACTAATCGCAGTCACAGACGGCGGACAAGGTGCCCAATCAGCCATCCACCACTGCTGGCCAACAACACGCATCCAACGCTGCCTCGTCCACGCCCAACGAACAGTCCGCCGCCACACCACCAGCAACCCCCGCACCGATGCCGGCAAAACCCTCTACCGCCTAGCCCTGAAACTCACTCGCATCACCGACCTTGACCAAGCATCCACATGGGTCGCCCACCTGCACGAATTCGACCACACCTACCGGGAATGGATGAACGAGAAAACCACCATCAAAGACCCCGTTACCGGCGCCTACACCAAGGTCTACACCCACCAACGCGTCCGAGCGGCCTATCAATCATTGCTATCTCTGCACCGCAGAGACCTGCTGTTTACCTACCTGCAACCCCCACCAACAACCATCGACCCCGACAACCTTGCAGCAACAACAAACAGCCTCGAAGGTGGCATCAACGCCCCCATAAAAGAACTAGCCCGCAGACACCGCGGACTATCACTACCGCATCAACGCACAGTGATGGATTGGTGGCTGTATCTACATACAGAAGTCCCTGACGATCCGGTCAAGATCGCCAGGGACCAACGATGGGGTCAAGACGCACTTTCCACAGCAACAGACCTGATCACCCACAACACCACAGCCACTACCAATGACATCGGTGCACCAGCAGAATACGACACCGCCATCGACACCAGCTACCAACACAACCTCGGCATCCAAAAAGGCTGGATCAAATAACCGCAACACGCCCGGAAAAGACACACTTTTCTTTA
>NZ_JVOW01000030.1:0-44536 GCF_001055995.1 Corynebacterium sp. 239_CJEI
GGGTTAAGTAAAGAAAAGTGTGTCCGCATGCCACCATAACCCCAGACCACACACCACAAATCACCAAAGAATAGCTCCCCGAAAGCTATTACCCACACCATCCCACACCTCCGGCCACATTTGTGCTAACCGCACACCGGTTGGATTAAAGGATGACCACCAACCGCCCCAGCTGCCCACTATGCGGCAACAACACAAAGAAAAACGGCACCACCAGCAAATCAACCACCCGTTGGCGCTGCACCCACTGCGGACACTCCTTTACCCGCAACACCCAAACCCACAACAAAAACACCGCCACCATGGCTTTGTTCATCCAATGGGCCACCGGCACCCAATCTCTAACCACCTTCGCCGCACACCATGGCGTAACCAGGCAAACCATGCACCACCGATTCCGATGGTGCTGGTGGATCATCCCCACACCCACCATCGACTCATTCCGCATCCATGACCAAATCTTCCTCGACGCGACCTATCTAAAGTCCGGATGCCTCCTGATCGCAGCCAGTAAAACCCACGTCATCAACTGGACCTGGGCCAGACACGAAACCACCGCCGCCTACACCGAACTCCTACGCCCCATTGCCGCACCACTAATCGCAGTCACAGACGGCGGACAAGGTGCCCAATCAGCCATCCACCACTGCTGGCCAACAACACGCATCCAACGCTGCCTCGTCCACGCCCAACGAACAGTCCGCCGCCACACCACCAGCAACCCCCGCACCGATGCCGGCAAAACCCTCTACCGCCTAGCCCTGAAACTCACTCGCATCACCGACCTTGACCAAGCATCCACATGGGTCGCCCACCTGCACGAATTCGACCACACCTACCGGGAATGGATGAACGAGAAAACCACCATCAAAGACCCCGTTACCGGCGCCTACACCAAGGTCTACACCCACCAACGCGTCCGAGCGGCCTATCAATCATTGCTATCTCTGCACCGCAGAGACCTGCTGTTTACCTACCTGCAACCCCCACCAACAACCATCGACCCCGACAACCTTGCAGCAACAACAAACAGCCTCGAAGGTGGCATCAACGCCCCCATAAAAGAACTAGCCCGCAGACACCGCGGACTATCACTACCGCATCAACGCACAGTGATGGATTGGTGGCTGTATCTACATACAGAAGTCCCTGACGATCCGGTCAAGATCGCCAGGGACCAACGATGGGGTCAAGACGCACTTTCCACAGCAACAGACCTGATCACCCACAACACCACAGCCACTACCAATGACATCGGTGCACCAGCAGAATACGACACCGCCATCGACACCAGCTACCAACACAACCTCGGCATCCAAAAAGGCTGGATCAAATAACCGCAAC
Organism: Corynebacterium sp. 239_CJEI; assembly: GCF_001055995.1. Lineage (NCBI taxonomy): Bacteria > Bacillati > Actinomycetota > Actinomycetes > Mycobacteriales > Corynebacteriaceae > Corynebacterium > Corynebacterium sp. 239_CJEI. The sequence goes on from NZ_JVOW01000030.1 coordinate 1,345, forward strand.
ACGCCCGGAAAAGACACACTTTTCTTTACTTAACCCTTAACCCTCAACGGGCCCTACAAAAAAATCACCGCGAGAAAATTCTCGCGGTGATTTCACTGTGCCAGATGATGGATTCGAACCAACGAAGGCAATGCCGACGGATTTACAATCCGCTCCCTTTGGCCGCTCGGGCAATCTGGCGTGCACTCTTAAACGGTGCGAATGGAATGCTACCCACTACTCTGTCATTTACACAAATCGGCAGGTCGAGAGGATATTTCCCTACCTGGATTCACCCCTCAGCAGAACTCACCCCTCAGCAGAGCTCACCTCAGAGCAGTGCTCGCCCCTAGGCTCATCTCGCCGATGGAGCTCAATCCACTACCCCACGCGCTCCACGGTGTAGCGAGCAACGTGACGCAGGGCCTCCTTGGCCGCACAGTCAGGAAGGTCAGCGATGACGCGGTCGGACTCATCCAGCAGTTCATTGACCTTCTCCATCGCGCGAGCCACACCGTTGGTCTGAGCCAGGAGCTCGAGGGCCTCGTCGACAAGCGCGTCGTCGGAGACTGGGCCGACGAGAATCTCACGGAGGCGGTCAGCGGCTGGGGTGTCCTCCTGCAGCGCGTAGAGAACCGGCAGCGTGAAGACGCCCTCGCGCAAGTCAGTGCCCGGAGTCTTGCCGGACTGATCGGTATTGGAGGAGATGTCGATAATGTCGTCGACAATCTGGAAAACGATACCGATTAGTTCGCCATAGCGGCGCAGTGCGTTGGAAATCTCGGCCGACGCACCGGCGTGATAGGCGCCGAGATAACCGGCCGATGCGATGAGCACACCGGTCTTTTCGGCAATGACCTTCAGGTAGCGCTCGATGCGCTCTTCTATCGGCAGGTCCAAGTCGTTGAGGCACTCTCGCATCTGACCTGTGACAAGAACACCGAAGGTCTCAGCGAAGTGAGCCACGCTCTCGGAGCCGAGCTCTGCCAGCAGGCGGGACGCAGCAGCGAAGAGGTAGTCACCGGCCAGAATGGCGACGGTGTTGTCCCAGCGCGAGTTTGCGGAGGGCACGCCGCGGCGCTTATCCGCTTCATCCATGACGTCGTCGTGGTAGAGCGTCGCCAGGTGCGTCAGCTCCAGCACCGTCGCGGCGGTGATGACCTTATCGCTCTCCGGGTTCTCCCCGAACTGCGCGGCCAGCATGGTAAACATCGGGCGGAAGCGCTTACCACCAGCGTGAGCTAGGTGGGAAACCCGTTCGACTAGGAAGTCCTCGCCGCGCCCCAGCTCGGTAATCAGGAGGTCCTCGCTCTTGCGCATTCCCTCGGTGATTGTTGCTTCCAGCGCCTCATCAACGAAGTGAGAACTAGTGGCGGTGTGCTCACCAGTGCCCTGAGCACTTCCGGAACTAAGCCCGGAGTAGTCTCCAGTACGCATTCGAGACCTGCCTAACTGACGATAAAAGATAAGAAACTGCTAAATAAACTACCTTACGAGCATAGTGGCTAGCAGACCGGTTCCCATATTTGTTTCAACGTCGTTATACGCTGGGGCAATGACCTCAAGCCCGATTTCGCGAGTTTCCCCCACGTTCGACGGCACCGTCGCTCTACCCAGCAGCACTGACGTGCTCATTGTTGGTGCTGGTCCCACTGGCTCCGCAGCCGCGATTCACGCCGCCCGCGCCGGATTTTCGGTCACTGTGGTCGACTCCCAGCGCTTCCCACGCGACAAAACTTGTGGCGACGGGCTCACTCCTCGCGCCATCGCTGAGCTACGTCGCCTAGGGCTTGACGACGAGCTCCTGCGCCACAACCGCAACCGCGGACTCAAGCTGCACGGCTTCGGCGGCTCCATCACCGCACCTTGGCCAGATGATGCCTCCGGCACTTTCCCCGCTGTCGGATCCGCGATGCCGCGAGTTGAGCTCGACACCTTCTTGCTCAATGCCGCCGCCGATGCCGGTGCACAGGTCTTCGATGGGGTCGCTGCGCGGAAGGTAATTCTCGGAGCGCTGAACACTGGCGGCACGCGAGGGCACGGCGTGCGCGCGGTGGAGCTTTCCGACCGCGAGGGCAAGCCACACACCATCTCGGCCCGTTGGTTGCTCGTGGCCGATGGGGTCCGCAGTACCGTCGGCAAGCAGCTGGGGCGTGCGTGGCATCGGGACAGCGTCTTTGGCGTGGCCGCGCGGTCGTATGTCAGCTTCGACAGCGCAGACGTAGCGGATGACTGGATTCACTCGCACCTGGAACTGCGCAGCTCCGATGGGCAGACGCACCCGGGCTATGGCTGGATTTTCCCGCTGGGCGAGGGCCGGGCGAATGTGGGGTGTGGGGCGCTGGCGACGTCGGCACGCCCGGCGCGCACGAACGTGAAGAAGTTGCTGCGTGAGTACCACGGACAGGTGCGCGATCAGTGGCAGATGAGCGAGCCGGAGCACGTGACGTCGGCGCTGCTGCCGATGGGCGGTGCTGTGTCGAATGTGGCGGGGCCCAACTGGGCGTTGCTCGGTGATGCTGGGTGCTTAGTCAACCCGCTCAACGGTGAGGGCATTGACTACGGCATGGAGTCGGCGCGACTGGCGGTGGAGCTGATTAGTTCGATTGGTGCGGGCCGCGATGGGCTGACGCACTCCTGGCCCGCCCTACTTCGCGACCACTACGGCACCGGCTTCTCGCTGGCTCGCAAGTTGGCGCTGACGCTGACGTACCCGAGCTTCCTTCCCACGGTCGGCCCGCTGACCATCGGCGCCCCGTGGGGAAGCCAGCTCATGGGTGTTGCCGCACGCCTGATGGGAAACCTGGTCACGGAACACGACCGCGACGTAGTGGCGCGACTCTGGCGCGCTTCGGGGAGGACAGCGCTGGCCTCCGATAAGTGGTTCGGGCGCCAGCCCTGGCAGTAGGAATCGCTTTACGACGGACCCTGCGACCCAGCCCGACTGAGAGCTAGCGAGCTACTGCACGGGCTTGGTTGCCGAGTGCAGCGCTGCGATACCGAAGGTGAGATTCTGCCAACCGGCATCCTCCCAGCCAGAGGCATTGATGTCGCGGGCAAGCTGCGGCTGGTTTGGCCAGGCGCGAATCGACTCCGCCAAGTACACATAGGCCTCCGGGTTCGAGGAGACAACCTTGGCAATCTGCGGCAGTGCCCGCATCAGGTATTCCTTGTAGAAGGTGCTGAACACCGGCACCACAGGGGTGGAGAACTCACAGACTGTTAGCTGGCCTCCGGGCTTGGCCACGCGGGCTAGCTCAGCGAGGCCCGCCTTGTAGTCCACGATGTTGCGCAGACCGAAGCTGATGGTCACCGCGTCGAAGGTGTTGTCCGGGAATGGCAGCTTCATGCCGTCACCGCAGACCTTGGGAACATCGCGGTGTGCACCGGCCTTGAGCATGCCTCGGGAGAAATCACAGGCAACGACGTATGCGCCAGACTTTGCCAACTCCACTGATGAAACAGCCGTACCGGCGGCCAGGTCGAGGACTTTCTGGCCAGGCTGCAGGTTCAGGCGCTTTGCCGTGCGCACGCGCCAGTAGTGGTCAATGCCACCGGTGAGCACGGTATTAGTGATGTCGTAATTCTTCCCCACGCCGTCGAACATCGAGGCGACTTCGCTGGGATTTTTCGTTAAATCAGCCCTAGACACGATGTCCAGATTACGCGACCGACTTCTGACGCGTAGCAGCACCTGCATGGGAGGCATCAATCGCATCTGCTGCGACCTTGCTTGACGTCTCGGCCGCGGAAACCCCAGAAACCTCCTCGTAGTGGCGAACCAGGTCTGCACACAGTGCTTCCCAGGTGCGTTCGGTCACGGTGTCGCGGCAGCGGTTGCGCAGCTGCTTGCGTGCCAGCTCATCGTCGACGAGCAGTAGCTTGTCGACCGCCTCAGACAGATCGCGGGTGAAAGTCTTGGGTTCCAGCAGGTAGCCGTTGACGTCGTTGGTAATCAGGTCGCGCGGGCCGCCTGCGTTCGGAGCGATGGCCGGCACACCGGAGGCGTGGGCTTCCTGTACCGCCTGGCAGAAGGTTTCAAAGTCACCGGTGTGGACGAACACGTCCAGACTGGCGAATGCCGCTGCCAACTTATCGCCGGTGAGCTGTCCGGTAAAGACGGCATTCGGCATCTGCTTCTGCAGCTTCTGCAGCTCCGGGCCATTGCCGACAATGACCACCTGGATATCATCGCGGCCGTTCAGCGCTGCCAGCCGCTCCACAGACTTCTCCGCCGCGAGCCTGCCGACATAACCAACAATCGGCTTGCCCTCCGGGCTCCACTGCTTCCTGAGCTCTTCACTACGCTTTGTCGGAGTAAAGCGAACCGCATCAACACCGCGGCCCCAGCGGTAGACATCACGAATCTTGTGATCCTGCAGGTCCTCAATAGTCGGCGACGACGGCGCCAGCGTTCGGGCGCAGGAGTTGTGAATCACGCGCGTCCACAACCATGCGGCCGTGGAGAGCCCCGCCAACTTGTAGTTCTTGGCAAAACCCGCAACGTCCGTCTGATAGATGGCCACAGCCGGGATACCCAGTGCCTTGGCAGTCAGCGCGCCCGCACCACCGAGCACAAATGGCGAAGCCAAGTGGACAACATCCGGCTTAAACTGCGTCAGCGCCGACGCTACCCGACGGTTCGGCACACCAATCGGTAGCGAATCAATCAACGGCACCATCACAGTGGGCACACGCTCAATGCGGTAGTCGCAGTAGAACTCTGCCTCTTCCTGCCAGTCCCGAGCGCCCGGCGCAATCACCAGCGCCTCGTGTCCTTCACGGCGTAAGTGTTCCAACACCCGCAGCACGGAGTTTGTCACTCCATTGATGTTGGGCAAGAAGCTTTCAGCAATGATGGCAACGCGCATGGTGCTAGTTTTCCATCTCGTCGGAAAGCGAAAGTGACCCTCTGTTTACCTTTTGGGGATCTCTTTGTAAACGACGGGTTGCGCGCAACGACGACCACCACAACGGCGCGACGACGAGAAATGTAACCACAGCGATACTGGTCGCCGGGAGAAGTGACAGCGTCCATGTGCGCCCGGCGACGCGGACGACATTGGGATCAGTGCGGTCGTATTCGACGCGGACGCGCTGCCCCTCTTCCAGACCAACGGGATAGAGCAAACCGGTTGGTGGCGACTGAAAATCGCCATTCTCGTCGACGAAATCAACCGTGGTGCGAAGGAGCTCGACCGAGCGCACATTGGCTACGGACTGCCCCATGTTCGACTCGATATTGCGGTCATTAATGAAGCAGCCAACCACCATGGCCAGACACGACAGCAACAGGCAAATCATCACAAAGAGCAGTACCTGACGAAGGAAGCGCGGCCAATTGGCCAGGGCAGTTTTCCACTGCATGGCGGTCGCGACCTCCTATTTTTCTGTCCCTGATTGTTTCCAGCTCTGATTGGATGCTGCCGGCCGGCTAGTGCTTGTCCAGCACCCCAATCTCCGCATTGTATGCCAGCTTGTGGTGCAACTGCCGACGCGTCGCACGTGTGGTCGCCACCTCGATGACGCGGATGCCGTCGACATCGGTATCCGGGTGCAGCTGCGCGAGCAGATCTGGGAGGCGGTCGACACGCACGTGCTCGACTCCGTAAGCCTGGCAGATGCCCTCAAAGTCCACGTCCTGCGGCGTGCCGAAGATGCGCTCAAAGCTTCCCCGCAGAGCCGGGCTGCCCGCCTCCAGCGTCTCGAAAATACCGCCACCGGCATCATTGGCCACCACGATGGTGAGGTTTTCCGGCCTCGGCTCCAGCGGCCCAATTGCCAACGCTGCGGAGTCGTGCTGGAACGTCAGGTCACCCATAAGTGCAATCGTCCGCGGCGGGCGAATCTCGTCGGCATGCTCACGGTCGGACGCCAGCGCAATACCGATTGCCGTCGCCACCGTGCCGTCGATGCCCGCGGCACCTCGTCCCGCATACGTGTTCACACCCGGGAAAGGCAGGCCCGTGTACGACGCATCGCGCACCGGGTTCGACGCGCCCAGCACCACGTTGTCACCCGTGCGCAGGCTATCCGTCAGCGCCGCCGCCACATGAAATCCGGTCAGCGGTTCCTCCGCTTCAATCGACTCGGTAAGCGTCTCTCGCACGGACTTCACCGCCAATTCGCTGGCAGCCTCACAGATTTTCGTCCACTGCGGGTCCTGCTCCCCCACAGTCTGCACATGCCTAACGACGGCCCTTGCGTTCGCCGTCACATCCGGGAACTCCACCCCAAAACCGTGGTTTTCCGCTTCGGAGACAACGGTCAGCTCGATATCCGGATTGGCCAGCAGCTTAGAGATACCTCGGTGCAGCGTCGGCCTGCCGACTAACACAATCTGCTCCGGCAGAATCTGCGCAAAAGTACCCGCCGCGAGCGGGTGAACCGGGTGCGCCGGCGCATATGCATTCGGCTCAGCGATGGTTGGCAGATCCTCCAGTTCTGGCAGGTGCGAGGCATTCGAACCCGCAATCACGAGTGTGCGGCGGCTGATGTCAATTGTGGCTGTGCTAGCCGAGTTGGCCGGGCCGGTTGCGGTGGCCGAGTTGGCTGCGATGGCGGCCGCGCCGACGTTGTTGCTGTTGGTAGGCGCAATCGTGGTCCAGGGGCCGCCGTCGGCGCGGCCCTCGGGGATGTCGGCGACGGAGTCGTCGTCAGGCACGAGCGGTTCGACAAAACGGACGTTAAGGTGGCCGGCGCCGGATGCCATGGCGGCGACAACGCGATCGATGCGGGCGCGGATCTGCGCGGCGGTGGCCTTCGTGACCGGGGCGGTGCCGTCCAGATCGAACTCGACGACGGAGGCATCAGCGAACAGGCGGTCCTGGACGATGGTCTGGTTCGCGCCAGTGCCTCGATAATGCGCGGGGCGGTCGGCGGTCAGTGCCAGCAGCGGAATGCCCGACGCGGTGGCTTCCACCATGGCGGGCACGAGGTTCGCCACTGCTGTGCCGGACGTTGTAATTACCGGGGTCACCTTGCGGGTGCGCGAGGCCAGGCCGAGGGCGAGGAAGGCGGCGGAGCGTTCATCGATACGTACGTGGAGGCGAACCTTCGCCGCGTCGGCGGCCTGGACCAGAGCGCGGGCGAGCGGGGCGGACCGGGAACCCGGGCACACCACGGCATCGACCATGCCGAGACGCAGCAGCTCATCGACGATGAGGCCCGCTACCACTGCGGATGGGGCTTGTGTGGACTGGGCGGCGTGAGTGGTTTCGACCGCGCCGGTGTCCGGGTCTTGAGAGGTGTCCTGGTTATTGTTCACACTCAATAGGCTACTTGCCGGGAGTTACTGACTAGGTTTATGTCAGTTTGGAAGCCGTTTTTCGGGCTCAAAGTGTCATAAACCTAGTCACTTTCTTGGCGTTATAGATGGGCATACGCCGCGCGGAGGCGGTCGAACCACCAATCGCGGCGGGGGCCCGGCGCGGCGAGCTCGGCCAGGCGGGAAGGGTCGGGCGCGGGGTTGGTGACGGGCAGTCGGCCATCGATAAGTGGCCGGGGCTCGATGACGTCCTCGATAAACAGCGAGGACGTGGCCAACCCCGCCGCATTCGGCTCCGGCTGCAGCTCGGTAGCAGGCAGGGCCGCCGCCGTGAACAATCCCGCGGCCATACCAACGCCGGTATCCAAGGCGCTGGCGACGGTCACCTTCATCTCCAGTTCCTCGGCCAACCGAAGCAAACGGCGTGGCCCGCCAAGCGGCGCAACCTTCATTACACCCACGTCAGCAGCCTGCTCGCGCGCAACCAAATACGGATCCTCGGCCTTGCGAATCGACTCATCGGCAGCAACCGGGCAAAACTCCCCCACTGCGTCGCGGACCTCGCGCAGCTCGGCGACAGTCGCAACGGGCTGCTCCATGTACTCCAGCGGCCCCAACTCATGAGCGGCGCGGATGGCCTGCTCCACCGACCAGCCACGATTCGCATCCACCCGCACCACAGGTTCATAGCCATAGGCTTCCGCCACCGCGGTGCGGACGGCGGCTACGCGCTCGATGTCGTCGTTAAGCGATTGGCCGCTCTCTGCGACCTTGACCTTAAACGTGCGGCACCCGGGGTAGCGCGCCACGACCTCCGGCACCTGGTCGGGTGTGACGGCGGGGATGGTGGCGTTGACCTCGACAAACTCGCGCTTCGGGATGGGCAGGCCGACGTATGCGCATTCGATGGCCGAGCGCAGCCACGCGGCGGCCTCGGACGCCTCGTATTCCAGGAAGGGAGCGAACTCGCCCCAGGTGACGGGGCCGTCGATGAGGAGTGCCTCGCGGGTGGTGACGCCACGGAATTTCACTGCCATGGGCAGCGCGACGACGTGGGCGCGGTCGAGGATGTCATCGATGGGCGGAAGCTGGATGTTGGGCGCAGCGGACACAGACATACCCCTCATGCTAGAGACCTTTATGCTGGAAGCCATGACTGATACCGCGAAGTACTCGACCGATAACCCCTTCCGCCCCGAGCAGTGGAAGACGGTTGATGGTTTTGAGGATTTGACCGACATCACCTACCACCGCCACGTCGGCGAGGGCCGCGAGAACGGCATTGTGCGTATTGCGTTTGATCGCCCGGAGGTTCGTAACGCGTTCCGTCCGCACACTGTCGACGAGCTCTACCGCGCGCTCGACCACGCGCGCCGCACCCCGGATGTCGGCGTAGTGCTGCTGACCGGTAACGGCCCGAGCACCAAGGACGGTGGCTGGGCATTCTGTTCGGGTGGTGACCAGCGCATTCGCGGTCGTTCCGGCTACCAGTACGCAACGTCCCACGAGCATGACGACGCTACCGCGGACGCATCCACCATCGATACCGCGCGCGCCAAGGTCGAGGGAGGTCGCCTGCACATCCTGGAGGTGCAGCGCCTGATTCGCACTATGCCGAAGGTTGTTATTGCTGTGGTCAATGGCTGGGCCGCAGGTGGCGGACACTCCCTGCACGTGGTGTGTGACCTGACGCTGGCATCACGCCAGGAGGCTCGCTTTAAGCAGACCGACGCTGACGTGGGATCTTTCGATGCCGGCTATGGCTCGGCCTACCTGGCGAAGCAGGTTGGTCAGAAGTTTGCCCGCGAAATTTTCTTCCTCGGCCGCTCCTACGACGCTGAGACCATGCACCGAATGGGTGCTGTCAACGAGGTCGCGGACCACGCTGAGCTGGAAGATGTCGCGGTCGAGTGGGGTCGCATGATCAACGGTAAGTCCCCGACAGCGCAGCGCATGCTGAAGTTCGCCTTCAACCTGACCGATGATGGCCTGATGGGTCAGCAGGTCTTCGCGGGTGAGGCTACTCGCCTGGCGTACATGACCGACGAGGCCGTCGAGGGCAAGGAAGCGTTCCTGGAAAAGCGCGACCCGAACTGGGACGAGTTCCCGTTCTATTACTAGGCCTGTTGGGACACTGCTAGGGCTGGCTTAGCGGCGTGAGCCCCCAGCCCTACTGCACCCCAGCCCTACTGAACCTTCGTAACCTCGAAGCGCTGCTCCGGGTGAACGTAGGCCTCCTGCGCGCGAATGAGCTCCAGCTCGCCAGAGCCGGACTCGTGCGTGACCTTCAGTAGCTCAAAGATACTGGCCGCGGTGTTGCCCAGCGCGACCGAAAGGTCACCGTCAATACCGCGACCACGCAGCAGGTTGCCTGCAAACAGCGCAGCCGCGACATCGCCGGAACCGTTGCGCTTCAACGGCAGGTACGGAGTCGCTACCAACCATGCGCCAGAGCCATTGACGGCGAGCATCTCAATCTCGCCTTCCTTGCCCTCCGGGCGCAACACGCTGGTGACCAGCACAGTTTCCGGGCCCATCTCACGAGCAGCATGGGCTGCAGCCAAGGTAGATTCCAGATCCCCGACCTCGCGGCCTGTCAGATATCCCAGCTCAAACTGATTCGGCGTAATCACGTCTGCCACCGGCACGACCTTGTCCCGCAGCAGCGGCGGAATGTCATCCGAGACGTGGCAGCCACTCTTGGCATTTCCCATCACCGGGTCACACGAGTAGATAGCCTTCGGGTTGCGCTGCTTGGCCAGCGCCACGGCCTCGATGATGACATCCGCAATATCGCTACCGCCCTGGTAGCCGGAGATAATCGCGTCGACGTCGTCAAGCTTGCCCAGCTCATCGATACCCTTGATGACCTCGCGCACATCCGTGGCCGGAATCATCGGGCCGCGCCACTGGCCGTAGCCGGTGTGGTTGGAGAAATCGACGGTGTGGACCGGCCACACTTCAAAACCTGCGCGCTGCAGCGGGAAGACCGCAGCGGAGTTGCCCACGTGGCCATAGCTCACATGCGACTGGATGGACAGAATCGAGGGCACGCGGTTGAACTCCGCGACAGTTTCAGCTGCCTTTTCAGTAGGGGCCTGGTTTTCGCTCATACCATCTATATTGCAACGGATGCACGAAAATCCCATATTCCCTAGTAGGCGCTGGGGCGACGTCGGCTGGCTTTGAGCTCGGAGCGGCGTTGCTTCTGCGCTTTACGACGGGCAATCGAGGCCCGACTCGGTCGAGTCCGCCGGCGCCTCGGAGGCGGTGGCTGCACGGCTTCTCGGATGAGATCTGCCATGCGACGCCGGGCTTCCGCGCGGTTGCGTACCTGGGAGCGCTGCGTGGTAACCGACACGGTGAGTGTCGTGCCATCGAGTCGGTGGCTGAGGTTCTGAAGGACGCGGCGGCGGTGGACGTCGGAAAGCACGCTGAGCTCGGCGATATCCACCGATAGCTGCACCTTGGAGTCGGTGGTGTTAACGCCCTGACCGCCCGGCCCTCCGGAGCGCGCGAAGCGTTCGGTGAGCTCCGCTGCGGGAATAACAAGGCCCTTTGGGATGCCAGGGCCTGGTGGGATGTTCAGGGGTTGCATGGTGGCCAGTGTAGTCAGGACGCGTTTGTGATCGGGTCCCGTTTCCTCCAATCCGCTGTTAAACAACAAATGCTCGCCTAAGCTGGCGAATAACATTTATCCACTTATAAAAACAGCAAGAAAAGGCAGGATTGAGGCACCATGGCCACTTCTGATTCCCCGTCCATTTTCATCTCCGGCGGCGCGCAGGGTATTGGCCGTGCGGTGGCCGAGAAGTTCCTGGCTGCAGGCTGGACCGTCGGCGTCTACGACATCAACGAGGATGCCCTGGCAAAGCTTAAGGCTGAGCGCCCGGAGGTAATCGTCGGCAAGCTGGACGTGACGGACTACCAGCAGTGGGAGGACGCGCTTGCGGACTTCACCTCCCACACCGGCGGCAAGCTGACGGTGCTGGACAACAACGCGGGCATCATCGGCGATGGCGATATCATCGACCAGTCGCCGGAGATTATCCGCGCGCAGGTGGACATCAACTGCACCGGCCTGACTCTGGGCGCGAAGGCGGCGCACCCGTACCTGAAGCGCACTAAGGGGTCTCACCTGGTCAACATGGGTTCGGCTTCGGGCATTTACGGCCAGCCGCACATCGCGCCGTACTCCGCGTCGAAGTTCTACGTCTCTGGTCTGACGCAGGCTCTGGATCTGGAGTGGCGCAAGGACAAGATCCGCGTCGTCGCAATCATGCCGCTGTGGGCGAAGACCAAGCTGGCGGACGTTTCCGCCGGTTCCACCCGTCGTCTTGGCGTGCGCATTACGCCGAACCAAGTCGCTGATGCTGTGTGGAAGGCAACGCACCCGCAGAACTTCATTGAGCGCCAGCGTCACTTCTACTCGGTGTCGGCGGCAGACTTTATCCTGCGCTACCTGGGCAAGATTGGTCCGCAGTTCCTTTCCCGCCCGGTTAACGCAATCATCGCGGGTTAAGAGGCAAACTAGACCTATGCTCTTTGATCAACTCCCGCGCGATGATGCCCGCATCACGCCGGGAGTTGTTCATTTGCCGGGATGGCTTCCCCTGGACCGGCAGGCGGGCATCATCACGCAACTCCGCGACATCGCCCGCGACGTTGCCGGCACTCCCCTGGCCATGACTCGCCCGCAGCTCAAAAGTGGTCAGATGCAGGTCTTTATGCTGCATCTCGGCCGCATGTGGGCCACCAATCCCTACCGCTACGTCACGCACGCAGGCGGCGTTCGCGTCCCGCCCGTGCCTGACAATCTGCTACAGCTCGCCACCGAAGCACTTCGTGCCGCCGCGCTTTACGACGAATCCCTCAACCAGTGGCCCTCCACTTTTCGGCCCGACATGGCGTTGGTCAACTACTACCCACCCGGGGCCACCATGGGGATGCACCAGGACCGAAACGAAAACTCCCCTGCCCCGATTGTGTCGCTCTCTATCGGCGATGAGGCCCTGTTCCGCATTGGCGGGACTGAAAACCGCAACAAACCCTGGGATGACGTGACTCTCGCCAGCGGGGATGTGATTGTGTTTGGTGGTCCGAAGCGGCTTGCGTTTCATGGTGTGCCCAAGACTCGTCGCGGCACTTTGCCGGAGGGGTGCGGGCTTAAAGAGGGCCGCATCAATATCACATTCCGGCAAGTGGAAAACTCACACTAAACCGCGCAAGCCACCGACCGCTAGCCTGGACACATGCAGCGCACCGCTTCCTCCATGCACGCACAGCCTGCCACCACGCAGACTCCTGCCCCACTCGACTGGCACAGCCGGGTGCGTTACTTCGTCGGCTCATTCCCAGCTGCCGATCTCGCTATTGCGACTGCTTTCCTGCTGTGCTGCTGGTTGAGCATGACGCCGCTACTTACTTATGGCCCGAGCTTTACTTATGTCACCAATGTGATTCTGTCCGCGATGATTGCCGGGGCCGCAGCGTTTCGTCGTAAAGCAGTGCGTGCATCGTTTGTGGTTACGTACAGTGCCCTAGCGGGTCTCGCCTTGCTGGTGTGGCTATCCCCAGTGAACCTTGGGCTAGACCCCATTATTGTTGCTGCCCCACTATCTCTATGGGCTGTGACCAGGTGGGAACCGAATCGCACCTGGGGCATCGTTGGGCTGTTTTTAGGGTTGATTGGCAGCTTCCTCAACCCGGCAGTTCCTGCCTTCGGCTTTACCCCGGAACGACTATTGGTCTTCGGACTACCGGCGGTGCTTATCACGGCGAGCGCGTACGCAGTGCCACTATGGCTGCGCATCAACGCCGAGGAACATGCCGCGGAGTTGGAGAACGTCGTGGCGCTCAACAAGCTGGAGTTGTCCAGGGAGCTTCACGACGTCGTGGGGCACGGACTCACCTCTATTAAGGTTCAGGCCCAAACCGCTCTGTACCTGGCGGAGATGGATGGCTCACGAGCGGAATCCGCTGCTGAAAAGACCACGCTGGAAGGTATTGCCCAGACCGCAGACCAATCGTTGCGGGATGTGCATGCGCTTGTCGATGCGCTACGTGATGGCGGCGAGATTAGCGCTGACCCGAATGAGATTCCGCGTCTGGTTGCGGCAGTTTGTCCGCCGGGTCGCGATGTTTCGGTGACTCTGCCGGAGTCTTATGGAGACCTGGCGGATTGGCCACTCGCGAAGCGTTTGACTTTGGTGCGGGCAGTGACGGAGTTGGCCGCGAATATGGCCACGCACTCATCGGGCGCTGGTCAGCTGGCACTGGTAATCGATCCACCTGCCGATGCTGATGACAGCCCGGCGCGGGTTCATTTGGTGACTGCAAACCGGGCTGAGAGCGAAACTTTGGAACCCAGGAAGCGAGCTGGCGCTGGCCTGATTGGTCTGGAAGAACGCGTGGCTCAGCTCGGTGGCGAGATGACTTATGGTGAAAGCGACGGCATGTTCCGCGTCAGTATTCGGCTGTAAGCGGTTCGACCGAAGCAGGGCTGACTGTCAATCCTGTTGAGAAAGACGAGCAATGGATGTAATTCGAGTATTAGTGGCTGAAGATCAGGCTTTGATTCGGCAGTCTTTCGCGCAGCTTATTGATGCCCACCCGCAGATGAAAGTCATTGGTGCCGTGGGCGACGGCGCCGAGGCTGTGCGTCTTGCCTCCGGAGCCGATGTGGTCGTCATGGACATTCGAATGCCCGTGATGGACGGTATCGAGGCCACACGACAGATTGTGCAAGGCGTGCCGTCCGGAGGTGCGGCTCGCGCTTCCACTCCAAAAGTCTTGGTACTGACCACTTTCCGCGAAGAAGACCTGGTGCTCGGCGCTTTAGAAGCTGGGGCCGCAGGCTTTTTGCTCAAAGACTCCAATCCCCGTGAGCTGCTTTCGGCCATCATGCGTATCCACCGTGGTGAAGGAGTCATCGATCCGAAGGTGACGCCGATGGTGTTGCGGCATGTTTCACCGCGCGCACCGCACTCAGGACAGCCAGCGAGAGCGTTCTCGACACATGGCGCTGACTCAGACCCCACTCACACAGGAACCCAATTCACACCCCGCGAACAGGAGATTTTGAACCTCGTCTGCCAAGGGCTTTCCAATGACGAAATTGCTCGCAGGTTGGTTGTCGCCACGACGACAGTGAAAACCCATGTGAAATCCCTGTTGACCAAGACAGGCTCACGCAGTCGCGTGGATCTTGTCATTTGGGCTGCGAAAAACGGGCTGCTGTAGCTTCTCCTCGCTGGTACCGTCATCCTCGCTATCGCCTCCTCCCTAGGGAGGATATTTCCGCCACCTCATCCTCAGGGAGGGCGCGAACCGTGCCAAACACTCCTATTACTTAAGGCATGAACGCACCAACCCCCACCTCAGGCCCTTCCGCAGACGCCGCCGCTCCCCTCCTCCAGCTGCGCGGCATCACTGTCTCCTACGGCAAGAACGAACCTGTCCTGAACGGCCTCGATATGAACGTCCGCGCCGGCGAGGTCTACGGGCTATTGGGACTCAACGGCGCAGGTAAATCCACGTTGATGAGCACGGTGCTTGGGCTAATTCCCTACTCCGGTGAAATCAGCATCGCGGGACACCCGTGGTCCGTTGTCGACCTGGACCGCATCGGCGCCTCCATCAATGGCCCGGCGTTCTACCCACAGCTCTCAGCCACCGACAATCTCAAAGTGCACGCACATCTGACCGGCACGGACAAGAGCCGTATCGCCGAAGTCCTCGACTTGGTCGGGCTTCATGCTGGTAACAAGCGTGGCCGCGCTTTCTCAACGGGCATGAAGGTTCGTCTTTCCCTGGCGATGGCGCTGCTCACCGACCCCGACATTGTGCTTCTCGACGAGCCCACCAACGGCCTCGACCCCGAAGCTATCGTGGGCCTGCGCACCTTGTTGCGAAATCTTGCCGCTAGTGGCAAGGCCGTCGTGGTGTCCTCCCATCAACTCGGAGAGGTCGAGAAGAGCGTTGACCACCTTGGCGTCCTTGCTGGTGGCCGACTGGTCTACGAAGGCCCGCTGGCTGACTTTGCGGCTGCTGGTCAATCCCTCGAGCAAGCTTTCTTCACCGCAGTAGGTGTTGCCCGATGAGCACTCAACCGCACACGCGCACTCTTAACACGCGCACCGTTCCTGCCCGCCGCTACTTCCGCGCCGAGCTACTGCGGGCAAAGTGGTCACTCACCATGTTTCTTCCCATCATCATGGTGGCAATCGCTCTGGTCAGCATGGTCTTTTCTAGAGGCGTTGACGCCACCGCCATGGCGAGCGCCCACATCTACTCGCTTATCCTGCTTCCTCCCCTGGCTGCTATTACGTCCGTCATCGGCCAAAACCGTGAAGAAAAACTCCGCCAAGGCGGCCTAATCTGGCGCAATATCTCGGGCACTCGAGTGCTCCTTGCCCGCGCAGCCACTGTCATTGCCTCCGCGGCCCTCGGTCACGCATTGATGGCTGCACTCCTTGCCCGGAGCGTGAGCACCGCATTGCAATTCACGCTCTTTAGCACGTTGTCATTCTTCGTCTTCTGGACATTCGGCCTTGCCCTATGGCGCCTTGTGCCACGCGCAGCTCTCTTCCTCGCTCCGCTCGCTTCCATCGCTTGGGCCATCGCAGGAACACTGGACGCCATGAGCCCAAACTGGAAAGTTCTCCCGTGGACCTGGGCAATCCGCCCAACGTTACCTATCCACGGAGTGCAGGCTAATTCCATCTCGGCTCCCGCCGACAGCGAGATCTGGAACATCGCCATCCTGCCGCCCGCGTTGCTGCATTTACTCCTCGGGCTAGGTCTATTTGCCATCGCATTGCTTGCGCACGGAAAATCTCTCAGCTTGCCGACGGGCCGGGAACGCAGCACTTCGTCGTTAAGCCATGGCATGAGCGCGACCCTTCCCTGGCGCACCTGGTGGAGTCTCGCAGCGCTGATGCTTGCCGGACTTGCGGTCGTGCGTGTGGTGTGGAACCCGGAGTATGCGCTGGGGCTGCTGAGTTTCGTCTGCGTGCCGACGGCCGCAACCGTGGTGGCCATCATGACATGGACTTCGCAAGCCGATGCCTGGCCAGCACTGATGTATCGGCGTGCGCGACGCAGCATCACGCTCCGACTGTTTGCCTTGGATATGGCGTTTCTCCTGCCGGTGCTGGTGGTTGCGGTGGTTATCAGTGGTGCAGGCGGCGAGACCAATAGCCAGACGGGCATTAACCCCTGGCCGTACCAGGCGGTAATCGCGTCTCTTGTGGCCGCGATGATTGTGGCCGTGACCGGCTTAATTGCGCGTCGAAGTGTGGCGGCCGCAATCTTTGTCTCGGTCGCGCTCGGCGGTTGGGCGGTGATGGTTGGCGGTGATGTCCTCAGCGCCTCACCGCTGTGGTGGACCTCGGAATGGGGATGGACCTGGGTAGTACGTGATTACCCCCAGCGGTGGCCGTCGATGGTTCTCGTATCCGCCATTGTGATCGTGGCTTTCGTGGCTTGGGCTCGGGCGACATCGCTAAAGGCCATCCGATCCCAAGATTGACAGCGGTGCCGCGAGCACCCCACCTACTCCTCGATAGCCTCGCGAACCTCTTCGACACTGAGGTTGGAGTCTTCAATCTCCTCGCGGGCCTCCTTGTTCCGGCCACGGCGGACCAGGCGGAAGATGCGCTTGCGGCGGGAAGTCTCTTCACTGATGCGCTCGCGGCCGCGCAACCAGGCAACAAGCATGACAGTAATGAGCAGCAGACCGATGTAGCCCAGGATTGGGTAGACCCAACCGATTAGGTTCTGGAAGCCCATGAAGCTCAAGGCGAAACCGAGCAAGACCAGCGCGACGTAGACAATCTTGAATTTTTCCGGGTGATTTGCGGTGACGCGACGCCCCAGTGCGTAGAACATGCCAAGTGCCGTGTTGAAGATCATGCCAAGGATTACCACGGCCATGGCCTGGCCTAGCCACGGGTGCAGTCGATTAATGACGGTGAGCATTGGCACGGCATCGGTGGCGACGGTACCAACAGTGTGGAACAACGTGATGGTGGTGATCAGCAGCATCGCGGAGTAGATCAAACCACCGGTAAACCCACCGGCTCCAGCGGCGCGGGGATTGAACAGGCTACCGCCAATAACAATCGCCATGGAAACCGCAACCATCAGGTTAAAACCGACATAGTTCACTGCGGCGACAACCCAGTTCGGCAGAGTGGTCGGGACTTCCGCAACGGCAGCTGCCTGCTCCGCGGCTGGGGTGGCATCGGTGAACGCCAGCGTATAAACACTGGCCAGCAGAATAAAGCCGACGATAAACGGCGTGATGGAACCGATCACTGTGGTCACTCGGTCAACATCGAGGAAACCGGCTGCAATGGTAACCAGCACCATGATTACGGCACCGATCCACACGGGGATGCCCCACTGCTGCTCCATGTTGGCACCGGCACCGGCGAACATGACGAACCCTGTGGCGAAGAGCGTGATAATCACGCCAATGTCCAGTACTCGCGAGAAGATGGGGTGCGATACGCGTCGGAAAACTTCGCCGTGCTCGCTGGCCTGAAAGTAGCTTCCCAGCTGCAAAATGATCATCGCCATCAGGCTCATGATCACCGCTGAGAGAACGGCACCCCAGACACCATTGATGCCAAAGGCGACGAAGTATTGCATGATTTCCTGACCCGTCGCAAAGCCCGCGCCGACGACCACGCCGACGAAGGCAAATGCAACGCGCAGTACTTGCTTCACCACAAGGGTTCACTCCTATTCGACTATCTGATTGATATAACCACCTTACTTTTCTCAGTGAGTTTTACTAATCGCGACTGACCGTTCTAAAAAGCTTCGCCTTTAAATTCCGCAGGCCACGCCGGTCGAATGCACTGGGCAGTAGCCGTTCGGATTCTTAAACAAGTACTGCTGATGCTCATCCTCGGCTCGGTAGTACTCCCCTGCCGGAGTCTCCGCGAGTGGCTTAATCTCCGTGGTGATGGCCCCCAGGCCAGCGTCGGCAAGCTTCGGCGCGTAGGCATCGGCGATCTCCTGTGCCCGGCGCGCTTGCTCGGGCGTCGTCGTGTAGATCGCGGAACGGTACTGCGTGCCGACATCATTACCCTGGCGGTAGCCCTGCGTGGGATCGTGGGCTTCGAAGGCCTTGGCGATCAGCTGGTCGAAGCTAATCTGCTCCGGGTCGTAGACGACCTCCACAATCTCGGTGTGGTTGGTGCGTCCGGTGCAGGACTCGCGGTAGGTGGGATTTGGCGTCACGCCACCGGCGAACCCGACCGATGTGCTGAGCACGCCCGGTGTTTCCCAAAACAGCTTCTCAGCGCCCCAGTAACAGCCAATCCCGATGTAGACGACCTCCTGGCCTTCCTCCCATGGGCCGGTGATCGGCGTGCCGAGCACCGCATGCGGCTTCGGATTTTCCAACACCGGGTGCGAGCCGCCCTTGAGCGCCTCATCTTCCGGCACCAGCTCTGCGGACCTGCCAAAAATCCAACCCATCTTCTACGCCTTTCTATCTATGACTGTCTTTGGTCTGCGCAACGCGCCCGAGGCCACGATTGTTCCGACCTCGCCACCAGAAACTACGGCACAACACGGGCTATGGTTTGGGTTGTGCGTACGCTCAGCCTGCTTTCCGTCAATCCCCACGACCCGACCGCCATCCTGCCCGACCTCCGCGCCGCGCTGGACGGTGAGGTCTCTCTTCTTCCCGTTCCGCTTCACGACGGCACGCGCGCCTCAATCTTGCGGAACTCGCAACGCGCAGGTGAGCCGATTGATGAGTCCATCGCGCTTGTTGTCGGCACTTCCGGTTCCACCGGCACACCGAAGGGTGCACAGCTGACGGTGGATAACTTGGTCTCCTCTGCTACCGCTACACATCAGTGGCTCGGCGGTGAAGGACAGTGGATGCTGGCGATGCCGGCCTACCATATCGCTGGCCTGCAGGTTCTCATTCGTTCGCTGCTCGCTGGCACGGATCCGGTGTGTGTGGATGTGACCGACGGTTTTGATGTTGCCGCATTCGCCGACGGCGCCGAGGCCCTCACCAGCGACCGTGCCTACACCTCGCTGGCTCCGATGCAGCTGGCCAAGGCCATGGAAGAACCCTTTGGCGCGGCAGCCCTGCGCCTGTTTGATGCTGTCCTTGTCGGCGGCGCAGCCTTGAACCCGCAGGTGGCAGCGCGCGCCGAAGAACTCGGCATCAACGTCGTGACCACCTATGGTTCCTCCGAGACAGCCGGCGGCTGCGTCTATGACGGACAGCCCATCGAAGGTGCACAGGTCGCCATCGAAAATGGTCGCGTTTGGCTGGGCGGACCGATGATTGCACACGGTTACCGCAACGCGCCCAGTCACGAGGCTTTCCATAAACCAGGTTGGTTCGCCACCTCCGATGCGGGCGAGATCCACGATGGCCGACTAGTCATTACGGGACGCCTGGACACCATCATCGACTCCGGCGGGTTGAAGCTGCACCCCGAAGTCCTCGAACGTGAACTGCTCGCCATCGATGGAGTTACGGGAGCCTGCGTGGTCGGTGTGCCACACCCAAGGCTCGGCCACGCTATCGTCGCAGCGTATGAAGGCATCGCTGAGCTCGGCGATGTCATGGACGGGCTCGGCGATGCTGAAGACGCCGGGCGAATCAATCACTGGATGATTCCCAAGGACCTGCGTCGCGTGGAGGTCCTGCCACTGATTGGTCCGGGCAAGGTCGACCGGAAGAAAGTCGCGGCGCTCTTTTAGCTCATTCAGACACGCATTAGTTCAAGGCATTTGGTGTCACGTCCTATTATTAATTCATGTCTGAAGCACCAAAGAGTCCTGCAACGGCGTCGTTAAGCGATTGGCTGGAAGGCGCGCGCCCCCATACCTGGGCGAATGCGTTTGCGCCGGTCATCGTCGGTGTCGGAGCGGCATCGACGCACGCGCCGATTATCTGGGGACGTGCGGTGCTCGCGCTGGTTGTCGCGTGGGCGTTGATTGTGGGCGTGAACTTCGCCAACGACTACTCCGATGGCATCCGCGGCACTGACGATGACCGCTCGGGCCCGCTGCGCCTGACGGGTTCTGGTCTGGTCGAGCCGAAGGTTGTGAAGTACGCGGCGTTCGGTTCCTTTGGTGTCGCCGGTCTTGCCGGTGTGGCGCTGTCCCTGATGAGCGCGTGGTGGCTCATTCTGGTCGGTGCACTGTGCATCGCGGCTGCGTGGTTCTACACCGGCGGTAAAAATCCCTACGGTTATCGCGGACTTGGCGAGGTCTCGGTCTTCGTCTTTTTCGGTCTCGTCGCGGTGCTCGGCACGGAATTCACCCAGACGGGCTCGCTGTCTTGGGTCGGCCTGGCCTGCGCAATTGGTATTGGTTCGGTGTCTTCTGCCGTGAACCTGGCGAACAACTTGCGCGACATCCCCACCGACGCCGCTACCGGCAAGATCACCTTGGCAGTTCGCCTGGGCGACTTCCGCACCCGCATCGTCTGGCAGATTCTCTCCCTCATGCCCGCGCTGGCCAGCAGCTTTATCGCTTTCTGGCGCCCATGGGCGCTGGTGGGTCTGCTCATCGTGCCGCTGTGGGTGAAGGCCTCCGAGCCAATTCGCATGCATAAGAAGGGCAAGGAGCTCATCCCGGTACTGGGGCTTACCGGCAAGATGATGCTTGCCTGGTCCGTCATTACGGCACTCGCACTCGCGCTCAGCTAGGGGGTACCGATGGACTTCCGCACACTGACGCACAAGGCGCTTGACGACGTCCAGGAGGCCGCAACCCGAGTTGGCGACACAGCAGCCAAGGCTCCAGCTTTCGCCCGCAGCGCTGCTCTGCGTTTGACCAAATCGGGACGCCGCCGACTGGCGCTGGAGCACGGTG
Source organism: Corynebacterium sp. 239_CJEI (assembly GCF_001055995.1). Lineage (NCBI taxonomy): Bacteria > Bacillati > Actinomycetota > Actinomycetes > Mycobacteriales > Corynebacteriaceae > Corynebacterium > Corynebacterium sp. 239_CJEI. The sequence goes on from NZ_JVOW01000030.1 coordinate 22,454, forward strand.
CGCTGCATTCGCAGACCCGTGAACCGGGACTCACCGATCTCACGTCAACCGGCGTGGTGCATATCAAGACCGCACCGGTCACGGCCGAGATTGCGGCCAAGGACGACGAGCGGAAGGCCAGCGACAAGCCGGATGCTGTCACCACCGATATTCCGGTGCACTGGTACGAGGTTGAACCTAGCGAACCCGCCAAAGAACCCGTGACCATCGTCTTCGTCCACGGCTTCACCCTGGCTGGTGAGTCCTGGTACCGGCAGTTCAACGCGCTGCGCAAGTCGCACCCGGAAGCACGCCTGTTGACTATGGATCTGCGCGGCCACGGCCTGACCGGAGCGGTTCCGGCTTCACTCTGCACGGTCGAAGGGGCTGCGGCCGATGCGCTGGCCGTGATCGCCGAGCGTGCCGCGACCGGAAAACTCATCGTGGTTGGGCATTCGCTAGGCGGTTTGATTGCACTGCACATGGTGCGGGCTGCCGAGGAAAGCATTCGCCGTCGGATAGCAGGCGTAGTGTTGATTTCCACGTCTATCGACAAGCTGGCCGCCCAGGGTGTGCCGCAGATTCTGGCGTCCCCGGTGGCGGATGCGGCGCGCAATGCAATTGAGTCCTCGCCGAAGGAGATTCGCAAGTTCCGCGAGGCAATCGCGTCACTGATGGCGCCGTCGTTGGCGGTGGCGGTGTTCGCCCGGCGCACGGACTACGAGATCATCGAGTTCCACGCGGCCATGATTAATGAAACACCGCTGGAAACTTTCGTGGGATATCTCGACGACCTGCAGGATCACGACGAGTTCGCATCCGGGCCTTACTTGGAGGGCTTGCCAGGAGCGGTACTGGTGGGCACGAAGGACGATGTCACTCCGCGCAAGCAAGCAGACCTAATTATGGAAAAGTGGCCGGACGCCGAACTGGTTGAAGTCGACGGGGCCGGCCACATGTTGCCGCTCGAGGCTCCGGAAGCGGTGAACCGGGCTATCGAGCGGGCCCTGGAGAAGGTGCGCTAGTTTTCCTCGCGGTCCTTAATCTGCTGCGCAATGTATTCCTTGTGCGCGCGGCGGTTCTCCGACCACACTGCAACAGACTCATTGGCCTGGACGCGCAGCTTCGGGAACACAAAAACCGACAGCGGCATCGCAATAATCAGTGCGAACACAGCCGTAATTGCGGCCGGAATCTGCACATTAACGAGGTAGATAATCACGAGCAGAATGAAGAACAGCACCAGGAACAGCAGCAGACGCGCAAGGCCGTACCAGAACAGACCCTTCATGGCATTGCCGCGACCAGCATTCTTGGAGCTAGGAGCTGACTGCTTCGGAGCTGCTGAAGCCGGAGCCTGAGTCGACTCCACTTCAGCCTCAGAAGCCAACTTGTCCTGCTCTGCTGGATTGGTCATTAAACCCTCACCTCTACGTGTTACGCCTGTACTGCGCCCCGGGCGTTGTTAGCGTCCATGGCTGTTCGTGTCCAACGTTCCTTTGTACCCTAACGGACTCTGTACGCCGTACCGCATGCAGTGCGATACCCCTCGTGGGCACTACTGGACTCGTTGCGTATTCTAGTCGGTAAATCCAGGAGGTTAGCTATTACATGGGTCGGCTCATTCTGCTGCTGTTCATCATCCTTGTCGTAGTCATGCTGTGGAAGGCATTTGGTCCCGGCAGTCGCGGCAACGGCATGCGACGTATTTCCGCTCCGCAACCGGAACCCCGTCCGCTCGCTCCCGACGATGATCCGGAGTTCCTCTGGAAGCTCAAGAAGGCCGAATTCGATCGCCGTAAACGTGAGCAGGAGCTACAGGAGCGGCGCGAACGGGAGCAGGACGACAACCCCGATAATCCCGGCGAAACTGACTAAACGTCCTTGCCACGCAGCAACAACTGCTGCAGATATTCCCCGTAGCCACTGGCGCTGAGGGCGTCGGCACGCGCGCTAAGCGCAGCATCGTCAATGAATCCCATGCGCCACGCCACCTCTTCCGGCGAGCCAATCTTTAGCCCCTGCCGCTGCTCGATTGTGCGCACAAAATCGCCCGCGGCCATCAGATTGTCCACCGTGCCGGTATCCAGCCACGCCGTGCCGCGCGGCAGCACCTCTACCTGCAGTTTTCCGCGCTCCAAATAGACGCGGTTAACATCCGTGATTTCCAATTCGCCGCGTGACGACGGTTGCAACGAGCGAGCTATTTCTACAACCTCGGCGTCATAAAAGTACAAACCAGGCACCGCGAAATGGCTGCGTGGTTTCTTCGGTTTCTCCTGGATCGCCACGGCCTTGCCGTCTTGGTCGAAGTCCACGACTCCATAGGCTGTGGGATCTGCGACCCAGTAGGCGAAGATCGCTCCGCCATCGACGTTATGGAAGCGGCGCAGCTGCGTGCCCAAGCCAGCACCGTAAAAGATGTTGTCGCCGAGGATGAGGGCAACGGAGTCATCGCCGATGTGGTCCGCACCGATGATGAACGCTTCAGCGAGACCACGGGGCTCGTCTTGGGTGGCAAAGGTGAGGGTGAGGCCCCACTGCGAGCCGTCGCCAAGCAAGCGTTCAAACTGCGGGGCATCATGTGGCGTGGTGATGACGAGGATGTCCCTGATTCCCGCTAGCATCAGCGTGCTCAGCGGGTAGTAGATCATCGGCTTGTCATAGACGGGAACCAGCTGCTTGCTTACGCCAAGTGTGATGGGAAACAGCCGAGAGCCCGTACCACCTGCGAGGATGATGCCCTTCATAGTGCTCGCGCCTTTCTGCCTTACTGCCCGGCCGCTTCGTTGGCGATTGCCCACTCGTCGCGAGCCATGTTCTCAAGATCCTTGCAGTCAAACTCACTGGGGAGCTTATTGCCCTCGGCCTCGAACTGCTCGATAGTCGGAGCCTTCTGATCGCGCTCGGAGAGAATCATGTCCGCGTCGGTGAGACCACCCTTGGCCAGCAGCGCAGCCAGGTCAATTCCGAGAGTCGGGTCCTGGATGCTAACAGCACGCTCTGCCTCCGGGTTGTAACCGGTGGAAGTGAGGTAAGTGAGCACAGAGTCGTCGGCAAGCGAGACGAAGCCATGTCCGATGCCGTTGGGCAGATAGACCACTCGGCGGGTCTTGCTGTCGAGCTCGAAAACCTCGACCTTGCCGAAGGTATCGGAGCCGCGACGCAGGTCAACCGCAATGTCGAGGATGTGGCCCGCGGGACAAGTAACCAGCTTCGCCTGGCCGGGGTGGCCATCTGGCGCGGTGCTGACGTCAGCGAAGTGCAGGCCACGGACAACGCCTGCGGCGGAGACACTCATGTTGGCCTGCTCCGGGAAGAACGGGTAGCCCGTGGCCTCGGCGAATGCGTCGAGGCGATACCACTCGTGGAAACTACCGCGGCTGTCGCCGTGGATGACCGGTTCGAAGGTGAAAACGCCGTCGATAGAAGTGGGCTGGAATGTGCTCTTAGGGCTCATGGGTAACAAGTGTAGACGGGGCGCCCGGGCTGAGGCTGTGGCACGCGTTGAGTGTGCACTGAGTGTGCGTTGAGGGTTCGCTAGGCATGCCCCAGCAGCGAACTACAACTCCTGCTCGCGCTCCGCGTAGCCAGCCTCAGCGGCATCGTAGGCCGCCGCCCACCAGGACTCGTTGGCGCGATACCAGTCGATGGTCTCGGCGAGCCCCGCGGAAAAGTCTTGGTAGCGCGGCTGCCAGCCAAGGCTGCGGATGGATGCGGGGTCAATCGCATAACGACGGTCATGCCCCGGGCGGTCAGTGACATGGACAAAGTCGGACCGCTCACGACCGAAGCCCTCCAGGATGTCTCCGACCACGTCGAGGTTGGAACGCTCGCCATCGGCACCAATCAGGTAGGTCTCCCCCACCTCGCCAGAATCCAAGATTGCCCAGACCGCGTCGTTGTGGTCATCGACGTGAATCCAGTCCCGAACATTCTCGCCAGTGCCGTACACGCGAGGGCTACGACCGCGCAACAGACCACAGATCTGGCGGGGAATCAGCTTCTCCGGATGCTGCCTCGGCCCGTAGTTGTTCGAGCAGTTACTAATCGTCGCAACCAACCCGAAGCTGCGCACCCACGCCCGGACAAAGTGATCCGCTGAAGCCTTGGAGGCCGAGTAGGGGCTGGAGGGTTTGTACGCGGTGGCCGTCGTAAAGCGTGCTGGATCGTCGAGAGCGAGATCGCCGAAGACCTCGTCGGTGGAGATGTGGTGAAGGCGGACGTCGTGGGTGGCGCAAGCCTTGGCCAGATTCACGGTGCCCATGACATTAGTGGTGACGAAGGGATCGGCATCCACCAGCGAATTGTCGTTATGGCTCTCTGCGGCGAAGTGGACGACCACGTCGAAGCGGGGCACGAGGCGATCGATCAGCTCCGCGTCACGAACATCGCCGCGGATGATTTCACAGTCCGCGCCATCCAAGCTCGCAGGGTTCGCGGCATAGGTGAAAGCGTCCAGCACCGTGACATTCACATCGGGCCGTGTAGCCAGAGTGCGGAGAACGAAGTTGGAACCAATAAAGCCGGCACCACCGGTGACGAGAACGCGCATGGAAGCGATTCTAGTTCACCCGGCGATGCCGGCTTTGTACAAGTGTGAAGACTTAGTTCAGACCAGCGTAGGAGTGCAGGCCCGAAACCACCTGGTTGATGAAGAAGAGGTTGAACACCATGGTGGCAAAACCGAAGATGTTGATCCACGCGGCCTTGGTATTACGCCAACCCGAAGTCGCGCGAGCGTGCAGGTACAGGGCGTAGATAATCCAGGTAATCAGCGCCGTGGTCTCCTTCGGGTCCCAGCCCCAGTAACGACCCCATGCGGACTCGGCCCAGATAGCGCCCAGCACAATGCCCAGACCGAACAGTGGGAAGGACCAAATAGCGGTGCGGTAAGCAATCGCATCCAGCTTTTGAGCATCCGGCAGCGGCGCGACCAGTTTGCCCAGGAAGCCCTTTTCCTTGCCCTCGCGGTTGTACATCCGCAGCATGTAGAGAATCGAGGCAACACCGGAAATCAGTGCGATACTGCACCCGATAGAAATAATCGAGACGTGAACCGGAATCCAAATCGACTGCAGTGCCGGCACCACCGGAGCAGCCTCAACATATAGGTTCTTACCACCGTAAAACATCAGCGCCAGAATCGGAGCCAACAGCCACGGCCAGAACACACGCATGGTTTCACGATGCAGTACGCCAGCTGCAATTGCCATAGCAAAGAGGATTGAAACTGATACGTACTCGTAGAGGTTGCCCCACGGGAAACGCTGCACGGCCAGGCCACGCAGCAGCACCGATGCAAAGTGCACGGCCACCCCGACGTAAATCAGCATTTCCGTCACAACGCCGAGTCGGTTCGTCAGCACCTGGTTCTTAGGCTCGCTTGCCGACGACTTCGTCGCCGACTCCCCAGAGTCAGCAACACTAGCGGTGGTAGCTCCCTCACCCGCACCGGCGGCTACCAGCTCGCGTTCCGCAACCTGGCTTTTCGCTTCAGCGGCCGCGATACGACGACTGTAGTAGGCAATGGAAATAACAAAGGCCACAAGATAAAAGGCGAAGGCCGTGAAGTACGACCAGTCCGAAAACTGCGCCAGTGTCTTATTGACGAGCATGTACTTGGCTCCAAAGTGTGGAATTAGCGGAATACTTCTTCAAACCCTAGTACTAAAGCAGGACTAAGCAAAAGGGGACCGGGGACACGGGGGACGCAAAAATGCGCGGAGGCGCAATTCTCGCCCCCGCGCATTCACCCTGCAGTAATGATGGACCAGACTTAGTGGTCAGTTAGCTTTTGTCCTTGTCGTCCGCGCTCTCGTCGGTCGCAGCATTGTTGTCAGCAGCATCCTCGTCATCACTGTCACGTTCCAGGATGTCATCTACGATGTACTGGAACTCCTCGCCCCAACCTGCCTTGTCGGTGCGGGCAAGGCCACCGAACTCAACGCGAGTGCGGCCATCTTCCAGCGGGAACATGCGCACCCAAACACGTCGGCGCTTAATGCCCAACGAAAGAACCATGCCCGCCAGTGCGGCCACAGTTGCCACCAGCACCCAGAACTGCGTGGGATCGTGCGAAACCTGCAAGTTGACGAATTCCTTCGCACCGAGGAATTCAATCTTGGTGCCGTCGGCAAGCTCGGTGGATTCGCCCTGCTTGAGGTTGACGCGGGCTTCCTTAGCCAGCTGACCCGAGTGCATCAGATCGCGGTCGAGGGAAAACAGCCCCTGCGAACGACCGGTGTCCAAGCCCGCGTCGCCGCGGTAGATGTCGACAGCCACGGCCGGGTCTTGCATCGCCGGGTAAGAGGACTGCAGCAGAGCACCCTTTTCACCAGTAAACTCCGCGGTCGGAGCGAACAGTCCCTCGATTGCAATCTGGTTCTGGCGGCGCTCGAACAAGTCCGGGTACATGCCTGCTGGTGGGTCGAAGCGCAGCGCACCAGAGGACAGGAAGAAGGTCGGATCATCCGGACGGAACTGGACAATCGACGTACGCGACTCGCCATTCGGCCAGGTCACCTTAAAGGCCGGGGCAAAGCCGTGCCCCTGCAGGTACACACGGTCACCGGCGACGCGCAGCGGATGGTTGACCTGCAGCGTGGTCTTTTCCCACTCATCGACCGGCTTGCGCATATCCTCTTCTTCTGCGAATCGGATATGAGAGGTAAACATCTTGGCCTGACCGTTCGGCAGGTAATCGGCGAAGAAGTCATCGACCTGAATACAGAACGGGTTCAGAGTTGTACCGTCGAAGGTGTTGCCAGCACGCAGCGAGTCATAGTTCGCAGCAGCGGTGTTACAGAACGGAACGCCCACCGCGCTATTGACGTTGTCGTCAGAAATCTCGGTGCCGGTGTTGGTCAGCAAAATGACCTGACCCTCGTAATAGATCATGCGGCCCAAGCCGACGATGATAATCAGCAGCGCAATGCCCAGGTGGAACACCAGGTTGCCAAACTCACGCAGGTATCCCTTCTCCGCGGAAAAGGATCGTGCCCCAGCGCGATCTTCATCTGCTGGAGTCTCGGTCAACGCCCACTTGTTCAGGCGCTCACGCACCCGCTTAGAAACTTCATCCGCAGAGGCATCGACCACGGCTTCGTCGTGAAGCGGAAGACGCGCCAACCGTTTCGGCGCCTTGGCCGGTGGCGTCTTCATGGCCTTGTAGTGGTCGATGGTGCGCGGAATAATGCAGCCAACCAGGGAAATCAGCAGCAATGCCACGATGGCGACGAACCAGACGGACGAGAAGACATCGAAAAGCTGCAGCTTATCCATGATCTCGGCGGTCTTGCCGTTGGCGGCTAGATACTGGTCGACCTTGTCCTTATTCAGCGAGCGCTGTGGCAACAGGGCGCCCGGAACCGCTGCGAAAGCGAGGATGAACAGCAGAATCAGCGCTGTGCGCATGCTGGTCAACCAGTTCCAGACCTGCTGGAAGGGCTGTCGTACCTTATTCCAATTCACCGACATCGAAAAATCTTTCACTAAATTGGCGTTACCGTATCAGTAATAAAAGCGGCCTGAACCCAGGCAACAAAAACATCCCACAGTCCCGTGACCAGGGCAATTCCGACCAGCACCAGCGCCACACCACCGATGAGCTGAATAGTTCGCGAGTGCTTACGCAGGAAGTCCACTCCACGCATCGCGCGTGCCGACCCCAGCGCCACCAAAATGAACGGCAGCCCCAGCCCCAGGCAGTAAGCGATAATCAGCGCCACTCCCCTGGCCGCGGTCATACCCTGCGTGCCCGCGGACACCGAAATAATTGCAGTCAGCGTCGGGCCCAGACACGGCGTCCACCCCAGCGCGAACACCGCGCCAAGCAGTGGCGCTCCCAGCCACGTGGTCCAGCGCTTCGGCGCCATGCGGGTGTCCTTCTGCAGCGCCGGCACCATGCCCATGAAGGCGAGTCCCATCACGATGGTCACCACGCCACCGACAATCGTCAGCGTGCGCGCCTGCAGACGCAGCGTGGACACGAGCCCGAAAATTGAGGCCGACCCCAGCACGAAAATGACAGTGAAGCCCAGCACGAACAGCAACGCAGCCAGGCCGACGCGGGCAGTTGCGGAACGCTTGCCACGCCCTCCATCGCCGTCACGCTTATCGACGGCGGTTGCGTCCGCAGTGCCCGTCGTCAAGCCCTGGCCCTGCGCCCCCGATGCTCCGGAAATACCGGTGAGATACGAGACGTAACCGGGCACGAGCGGAATGACGCACGGGCTGGCAAACGAGACGAGACCAGCCAGCGCAGCAGCGAGCAGGCCTAATAGGATGGGACCGCCGGTGGCGGCGTCGGCGAACTGCTGGCCGATGCCATCGGCAAGATAAATCGTGTCCATGGCAAGAGTTCCCATGCTGGGGCCTAGCCCTCCGCCTTCACTTCATTAACAGCCTTCATCAGCATGGTGTGATCGACCTCGCGGAGGAAGACCTTGGCCGGGCGGTGCTGCTTGTCCAGAATGATGGTTGTCGGAATCACCGAAGCCGGGATGCCGCCGAGTGCGCTGGCGTTGACGAAGGCCGGGTCATAGATGGACGGGTAGGTGATGCCGTTGTCCTTCACAAAGTCGATGGGAGCCTGGCGGACATTGTCGCGGACGTTGATGCCGAGAACGGTGCCGATACCTTGCTCTTCCATCTGTTCCTGGACATACTGCAGGTCATCCGATTCGGATCGGCACGGTGCGCACCACTGCCCCCAGGCGTTTAGGACCACAATCTGGTCCTTGAAGTCATCGAGGGAGATTTTCTTGTCGTCGTCCTCTAGAGAAGGACCGAACACCTTGCCGACCGGTTTGCGCTCCTCGGGTGCGTAGTCAATGATCTGCTGACCCCCTGGAGAAACAAACTCGAACTGACCGCCGACGGCAACGGCATCGTGTCCCACTGAATCTCCGGGGTTACATGCTGCGAGCGACAGAGACAGAGTTGCTGCCGCTAGCGTTGCTGCAATTCGGGACGATGAGACCTTGGCCACTTGGGGTGCCACCTTCCGGGGGTCAGTGAAACTTCAACAAAACTATTTATTCACCTTACAGGTGACCGGCCGGTTCACTGTAGCGCACGTCGACAATGGTGTCGCCGACGAAGACCAAGGAGGTCACGCTGGCCAGATCGCACTGCCTAGTTGCCGGGTTGTGGGCGAGCTTCAAGTACCGCGCACGACGCTGAGCTGCAATGATGCACAGCTGGTGTGTCACCAGCACCGCTTCCGCTCCCTCGGCGGCCTCGCGGGCTCGCTCGATGGCGTGGAACATACGGTCCGCGATCTCCTCGTAGGGCTCGCCCCAGCTGGGCACGCTCGGACGACGCAGTCGTGGCCAGTACTTCGGATTCCACAGTGCGGAGTCAATGCCCTTGATGTGCAAACCCTCAAAGGAGTTGCCAGCCTCCAGCAAATCTTCATCCAGGGTCGGCTTCATGCCGATTACCTCGGTGAAGGGCCGTGAGGTTTCCTGCGTGCGCTGCAGCGGAGAGCAGGCGAAGTAGCGGATGTCGTGGCCTTCGAAGGACGCGGCCGTGGCCGCTGCCTGACGCTGACCGCGCTCAGACAGGTGCCAGCCGGGCAGGCGACCGTAGAGAATCTTATCCGGGTTATAAACCTCGCCGTGGCGGACGAGATGTACGACCGTGGTCTTGGCGTGCTTTGTTGCACGCTTAGACGCCTGGTTTTCCGGCGGTGTCGGCTGCGATTCCTGCTGTGCTGCCTGCTGCTCGGCCTGCGAATTGGTCTTGTTCGACACGTGTCACCTACTCCGGCTTGGCGGCTGCCGCCGCCTCGGCCGCGCGGGCTGCTGCACGCTCGATGATTTCGAAGTCGGCGTCGGTCAGCGCAGCGGAGACGAACCAGGTCTCGTAGCAAGAAGCCGGCGGGTAGACACCATTGGCCAGTAGGGCGTGGAAGAAAGCCGGGTAGCGGAAAGTATCCGCTGCCTGCATCTGCTCAAAGTTATGGCCCTCGCCCTCAGCGAAGCGTGGCGAGAGCATCGTGCCCGCACGCTGAATGTGGTGGGCCACGCCCTGCTTGGTCAGGGCGTCGGACAGAATCGTGGCCAGGCGATCTGCATTGGCTGCGACGGTGTCATAGACATCCTTCGTGGCATTTTCCAGGTTGGCCAGTCCAGCTGCCATAGCGACCGGGTTACCGGAGAGTGTGCCTGCCTGGTACACCGGACCGTTCGGAGCCAAGTACTCCATGACGTCGCGGCGACCACCGAAGGCAGCTGCCGGCAGACCACCGGAGACGACCTTGCCGAAGGTGGTCAGGTCACCGGCCACACCATCAATGCCGTACCAGCCGTTGTAGGAAGCGCGGAAGCCAGTCATGACCTCATCGAGAATCAGCAGTGCGCCGTCTGCGTGGCAGACTTCCTTCAACTTCGCGTTGAAGTTGTCCTGCGGTGCGACGGTACCCATGTTGCCCGCTGCCGCCTCAGTGATGACACAGGCAATCTCGCCCGGGTTCTCAGCGAATGCGGCCTTGACGGCCTCAATGTCGTTATAAGGAACAACAATGGTGTCGGCAGCCGATGCACCGGTGACACCCGGCGAATCCGGCAGACCAAAAGTAGCGACACCGGAACCGGCCGATGCCAGCAGCGCGTCCACGTGACCGTGGTAGCAGCCGGCGAACTTGATGATCTTGGAACGGCCAGTGAAACCGCGAGCCAGGCGTACTGCGGACATAGTGGCCTCAGTGCCGGAGTTGACCAGACGCACCTCATCTACCGACGTGCGCTCAACGATGTGACGAGCCAGGTCGGTCTCAGCCGTCGTCGGAGCGCCGAAAGACAAACCGCGAGTGGCGGCGCTCTGAACGGCCTCCACCACTGCCGGGTGCGCGTGGCCCAGAATCATTGGACCCCACGAGCAGACCAAGTCCACATATTCGTTGCCATCAACATCCACGAGACGAGAGCCCGCGGCGTGGTCAATGAAACGTGGGGTGCCACCGACGGAACCGAAGGCGCGGACCGGCGAGTTCACGCCACCCGGCGTCACTGCCTGAGCCTGCGTAAAGAACTCTGCCGAACGATCGGTGAGCTCAACGTTTTCTGGGACATGAGGAGCATTAATGTCTTGAGTCACGGTGACCATCGTAGACGGCCACTCGGATGAAGGGCTACCCTGCCCTACCAACGTCCCAGCTTCACCCTGAATAGATGCTTGCGGCGAGAGGACACTCGACGGGATCGCCAGTCGATCCACAAGCTGGAGAAAATCATCAAAAGCGATGCCAGCAGCGGGTGAATCATACCGGTCATACCCAGCAGGATGACCGCAACGTTGTAGAACCACGCAAAGTAGATGTTGGAGTCCATCATCCGCACCACAGCACGTGCGATTTCAATGGCCTCCGGAATCGACAACACGTTGTTACGCAGTGCCACGACATCGGCGTAATCAACATCAAGATTCTGATTGCCTTCGGTGTTGTCCATCAAAACACCCACGTCAGCGGCACGCAGAGAGTCCCGGATGTCCTTGTCGCCAACCATCACGACAGTCTCGCCGTCACTGTGGACCGAACGCACCGCAATGGCCTTGCGGGAGGCAATGATGCCCGCGAATACTCGTGAGATATTCAGCCGGTCAGCAAAACGACGGGCTACTGGATACGGATCTCGCGTGATCATCATGGTGTCCACGCCCATATCCTCAAGCTGGTCAATGCTCTCGACCGCATCGGGCTTAATGTCCTCACCAATGGTGATGACACCACGGACCTTGCCACGCCACGACACCACCATCGGAGTACCGCCACTGAGCGCAGCCACGGCCATTTTCTCGCTGAGTGCAGTGAGATCACGCGGACGCCAAACACGCCCCTCAACAAAGCGCATCTCCAACTTGTCGTCCGAGTCCTTCACCGGGATCTCTACCTGGCCAACGAACGCACCGTCTTCCGCAATTGCGACGTGTACAGTCTCAATCCAGTGCGGCACCTCGCCACCGCCGGAACCGGCGTCGCGGGATACACGGCACGCGCGCACGATTGCCGCTGATGCCGGGTGGTTGCTCTCCATCATGAGAGCGCCCGCCACACGCAGAACCAGATCCGGATTTTCATTGCGCTCAGCGGCGACACCGAGCACGTGGGTGTCACCCTCGGTCAGCGTTCCAACTCGGTTAAAAATCACCACATCGGCAGCGGCCAGCTTTCGGAAAGTCTCATTGCCACGAATCAAGATTCCGTTACTAGCACCGGCCAGAATCCCGATGCGCTGCACGGTCGACGTAGACATTGCCAATGCCACCGGCGCGATGCCCGAGAGCATAGCCAGCGCCACCGCGAGGGCACCGCTCATCGTGCCAGTCGCCAGCCACCAGCCGCAAAAAGCCACGCCCGCCAACGACAGCGTCCATGGCACCAGCTCTGATGCCGAGTGCACTGCGGTCTGGTGCATCACCGTTTCTTCTCGAACCGCTTGACGAAGCCAGCGCGCTATCGATGACGCCCGGGTCTTGAAACCGGTGCGTTCCACGCGCACCTTGAGCTCCGAATCCAGGTTGATTGCACCGGCCCAAACCTTGGAATTGACCTTGACCTTCTGCGGTTCAACGCCGATACCGAGTAGCTGCGCATCCATCGTGGACGCACCACCGATGACTGAGCCATCAACCGGAATCACCGAGTGCGGTGGAACCACGATGTCATCACCGATATTGAGCTCCGCGACCGTCACCTCCACCCGTTTCGGCTCCGCGGATTTAGCGCTCTTGCGCACGACTGTCACGTTTCGCTCAGCTGGAATGCGCAGGTTGCGCAAGATTTGTCCAGTACGCACCTTGTTGTAGCGCGTAAACATGCGACCTGTTAGCAACAGCACAGTCAGGCCGCACGCAACGTCGAAAAACACCTCTGCCGAGGCGCTTTCCCGGTAGTTGAAAGCAAACCAAGTGGGCGCAGTGGTATATCCAATCTGTCCCGCGGGACCAAAGATAAGCTGCGCTAGCGACCACAGCCACGCCAGCAGGATGGCAATGGAGCTCGCCCCATCCAGCGCCGACATCCGCCGACGCAGGGACGCCGCCATTGCCCGGTGGAACGGCCAACCACCCCACCACACCACAATCGTGGTCAGCACAAGACACATCCACTGCCAACCCGGGAACTGCCAGTTGACGTTCAACGACGTCACCAGCACCGGAATCGATAGGAACAGGCTTCCCCAAAAGCGTTGCTTGGTCACCAGTTCACGCGCCGTGAACAGTACTTCCGCGCCACCGCCGCTTCGGCGCAAGGCCGCTTCACGACGGCGAATGCGCTCCTCCTCATTCTGTTGAGCGGCAGCCGGAACAGCGGGACGGCGATGTTGTGACACATCCAGCCGAGTTGCACGACGCCGAAGCGTGCTGCGCGTGAGGTACGACTCGACCCCAATTTCGCGGAGAGCTTCGATGAACTGATTCGGATCGATGGTATCGGGCGCGGTAATCCACGCGCGTCCGGGCTTGTAGACCACAGAGGCGGTCACATCTGGAAAGGATTCCAAAACATGCTCAGCACGCTCAGCGCTCTCGGCGTTTTCCAAGTTCTCCAGGATGAGTGCGAAAGCTGTGTTGGACTGGCCTCTGCGGTGTGCAAGCCGCTGATGGGCACTTTCTTCGTCGATGTCCTGACGGCTTCGTGGCAATGCCTTACGAGCAGCGACCTTGGCATCCACAATCGCTTGTTCAACGCGATTGTCCAGAGAGAAATCAAACTCACCGGTGTCACTCATGGCCTTTGAAACTTTCCGTCTAATCCTGTGGCTGGTTGGCGCGCGTGAGCGCTAATTCACGATAGAGCAACAGTAGTCCACACGCCATCGCCAGGCTGGGCGCGATAACCCATACAGTCAGCGCTCCAGCCATAATGGCAAAGAACATGGCGAGAGCCGTGATAATCACCATGATGAGCAGGCAGTTCCGGGAGAGTTTGAACTCAGTGGCCGTCGGCAAGCAGCCGCTACCAATAAGCGAGCAGACCAGCGTCACACCGGCGACGATGTAGATATCGCGGCCAACGGCGGCGGGAGCCTGCGAATAGTCGCCGGTGACCAGTATCAAGCTCAGGACAATCTGGGCGATGAGCGCGACGAAGAGCACCCACTGCCAGGGCCGACTCGGCAGGGACATCATCGCTTGGACTCCTCAGGCTGCTTGGATTGCTTGGGCTGTGACTGGCCCAGCTGCTGTTGCCGCTTTGGATCAGCGCCATGCTTCGACGCTCTCGGCAGATGCGATTCCGGAGCGGACGGGGTCCACGGTTTCGACGGGCGCTGATGATCGAAGTAGTCCTTGGATTCCTTCGAAGCGGCGAGCACTAGACCCGCTACCGCGGCAGTGGCCGAGGCGATTCGCACAATTCCGCTGATAAGAACGAGGGATGCCGGCACTCCCGATTCTGAAGCCGTAGAAGAGAAGAAGGACATCAGCGCCGACAGTGCCAGGTAAAGCGAGCCGATAACCAGCACGGTGCGAGCACCTTCGCTCCCCTTGCGCATTCGCTCGATAATGGCGAAGAACGCGATGCAAAGCCCCACTGCGAAAAAGAACGCGATAACGATAGTCGCCTTCATGGCAGCATCAATCTGGCCCTCGCTGAAACCCGGGAAATTCTCCTTAGCGGTTGAGGGGCTCATCAGCATTTCCGGATGCAGCCAGTAGGTCACCGTAGCTACCGCAGCGACGAGCAGCTGCAACACGGCCGTAACCCGCCACGCCTGCCTAGCTCCCTCGACCTGCTCGGGAATTGCGGGCTTCTTCTCTTCTTTAGTCATCCGTCCACTTCTCGATATTTGCTACTGCACGTTCACCCGAGCGAATTAGAACTGGGCGCGCAGCTTCTTCGCCAAGTCCACCGCTGCGTAGGTCAAAATCTGCTCCGCACCGGCACGGCGAATGCTCAGTACTGCCTCCATCATCGCAGCATCCAGGTCAATCCACCCGTTGGCGGCAGCGGCGTGAATCATCGCGTACTCACCAGAGACCTGGTAGGCGGCAACCGGCACCGGCGACATATCCGCGACCTCGCGCAGAATGTCCAGGTAGCTCATGGCCGGCTTGACCATCACCATGTCCGCACCTTCGTCAACGTCGAGCTGCACTTCAAGCAGGGACTCACGACGGTTTGCAGGATCCTGCTGGTAGGTACGGCGATCACCCTGCAGCGAGCTGCCCACAGCTTCACGGAATGGACCGTAGAAGGCGGAGGCGTACTTTGCCGAGTACGCCATGATGGAGACATCCTCATGGCCAGCGGCATCCAAGCCCTCGCGAATTGCGGCAATCTGGCCGTCCATCATGCCCGAAGGGGACACGATATGGGCACCGGCGTCGGCCTGCGCAACGGCCATCTTGATGTAGTTAATCAGCGTGCGGTCATTCTCAACGACCGTGTTGCCGAAGCGGTCCTTGCCCAGCACACCACAGTGGCCGTGGTCAGTGAACTCATCCAGGCAGGTGTCGGCCATAATCAAAATGTCATTCCCGAACTCGTCGCGGAGACGACGCAGGGCACGGTTGAGTACGCCCTCCGGATTCCAGGACTCAGAGCCCTCGCCGTCCTTGTCCGCATCCAGCGGGACACCGAAGAGGTCAACTGCCGAGATACCTGCCTCAACAGCCTCGCGCACAGCTTCTACCAGGGAGTCCTCGGTATGCTGCACTACCCCGGGCAGGGAGCTGATTGGCTTCGGCTCATCAATCCCATCTGCAACAAACATGGGCAGGATGAGATTTTTCGGAGTCAGTGTCGTCTCCGCCGTCATCGCACGCATCACCGGGTTGGTGCGCAGCCTGCGTGGGCGACGAATCGGGAGAGGAAATCCAAACTGTTCGAGATCGATTTCGCGGGATGATTCAGAAGCTCCAGATGTAGTCATAAAGACAACCTTAATCAAAACGCGAACTCGCTCCGGTACGCCCCTGCTCAGTCCTTGGTTTTACGCGAACGACGGCGCTTCTTGCGCGGTGGTGGCAGCTGCCCTGCCGCCCGCAGTTGCGCAACATGCTCTGCCAGCGCATCCACCAGCTCCGGGATGCTTGCGCGCTCCGGCACGACATCTACCCGCAGGCCGTACTCGCGAGCCGTGGCTGCGGCCATCGGCCCGATGCAGGCAATGATGGTGCGAGCATGCGGCTTACCCGCGATGCCGACCAGGTTCTTCACCGTCGACCCCGAGGTGAAGCACACTGCGTCGAAGCCACCGGACTTAATCATGTCGCGGATATCCGCACTCGGTGGCGCTGCCCGCACGGTACGGTAAGCGACCACATCATCAACTTCCCAGCCCAGGTCAATCAGACCGTCGACAAGCACATCGGTGCCGATATCGGCGCGCGGCAGCAGCACGCGGTTGACCGGATCGAGATCCTCGATGTACTCCGGGAACACGTCGACAATGCCCGCGGCATTTTGACGAGTGTCATCCGGAAGCAGCTCCGGAGTGATGCCGAGATCGCGGATGGCAGCGGCGGTGCGATGGCCGACGGCTGCGATGCGGACCCCAGCGAAGGAGCGCGCGTCCAAGCCGAATTCCTGGAACTTCTCCCAC
Source organism: Corynebacterium sp. 239_CJEI (assembly GCF_001055995.1). NCBI lineage: Bacteria > Bacillati > Actinomycetota > Actinomycetes > Mycobacteriales > Corynebacteriaceae > Corynebacterium > Corynebacterium sp. 239_CJEI. Next base: position 38,989 of record NZ_JVOW01000030.1, read on the forward strand.
ACTGCGGTGACGGCGTTGACGGAAGTGAAGACAACCCACTGGTAACGGCCGTCGACAAGCCCCTTGATGGCGCGTTCCATCTGCGCCGGGCTGCGCGGTGGCTCGATTGAGATGGTCGGGACCTCAATCGGGATGGCGCCGTGCGCAACGAGACGGGCACTCATCGGGCCTGCCTGCGCCTTGGCACGTGGGACCAGCACCTTCCATCCGTAGAGAGCGCGGTTTTCCCACCATGAGTACTTCGAACGATTGTCCACACCCTTGCCAAGCGTGACCACCAGCGGACCGGTCAGGTCACCCGAGAGCTGCGCCAAGGTGCCCAGCGTGACGTCGTAGGTGCGCTGCAGACGAGTCGTACCGTTGACAGTCACCGACACCGGCAACGACGACGGCAGGCCGCGTTCGCCGAGCTCAGTTGCAATGGCGGACAGGTCGTCCTGCACGGCCTGCAGTACCAGCGGCTGTGGTGCCTGGGCCAGCTCGTCCCAGTCCACATCGGCGCGACCGAGATCGGTCTCCGTGTACGTCGAGCCCAACGCGATACCGGCAAATGCCGGGACGGTGGAGGGCACGGACATGCCAGGGACAATCTGGAACTCAACATCGGCGTGCGAGACGTCGTTGATTTCGGCCAGCAGCGAATCGTTGGTCAGCGGATTGCCTGCCACCAAACGCACCACGTCATTGCCTTTAGCGGCTTCTTCGACGAGCAGGTTGGCCATCTTCTTGGGATCGTCGATAGGCGTGCGCAAATCTGCGGCGGTCGGTGGTGCCGGACGCGGCGGCTTACGACGAGACCCCTTGGCCTTGGCTGCGGCGCACATGCGCTCATACTCTTCCTCGGCTTCCTTCAGCAGCTCGGGAGGAACAGGCACATCGGTTGCGACGAGCTCTCGAACCCCCGGCATGACATCGGCGTCGACGTAGGCGATAGCGGTGTCTGCGAGAATCTCACGGGCGCGAAGCGTCAGCAGGTCGGGATTTCCAGGACCAGCGCCGACGAACAGGATGCGTCCCGTTGCTGAGGGGAGGGAGGTGTTCATCGTTGCGGAGTGATTTCTTTTCTATTGGTTGTTCACTTTTCGTGCCGATGAGTCTCTAAGGAAGAAAGCGGACATGCGCCAACGCATGTGAGGGGCAGGTGGACACCTGAATCTCACATGCGAGCACACGAAGGAAACCCTTATCCCAACGGCATGCATACAGGCCTATTAGCATAAAGGGTTTGAGCCAAATTAACTAACCGGCTACTTTTGAGATTCCCGCAGGGTATCGCCCATTACCTCATGAGCACCCCGTTCGAGCAGGGCCGCCGCAACCTTCCGGCCAAGCTCATCGGCCTTATCCACGTTTGCGGTAGCGGTCTCGAGCAACTGACGCGAACCGTCGAGTGCGAACACCCCCGCCTGCAGGGTGAGTTCACCACTGTCGCTCACGGTTGAGTAGGCCGCGACCGGAGCGGTACAGCCCGCTTCCAGCTCATTGAGTACCGCGCGCTCAGCGACAGCGCGGGCATGGGACACCGGGTGGTCAATCTTGCGCAGAATATCCACAATTTCGCGGTCAGCAGTGCGGCACTCCAGCGCCAGGGCGCCCTGAGCCGGGGCCGGTATGAGGACGTCCACGTCCAGGGATTCCGCAATCTCTCCGAGGCGACCCGTGCGCTCCAGCCCAGCGCGAGCCAGAATGACAGCGTCCAAGTCCTCAGAGACGCGCCCCATGCGGGTTTCGATGTTTCCACGCAGTGGTACAAGTTCCAGGTCGGAGCGCAGCGCACGCAACTGAGAGACACGACGCGGCGCGGAGGTACCCACACGAGCCCCCTCAGGCAGGTCCATCAGCGGCGTGGCATCGCGGGAAATCAGCGCTTCTCGCGGATCGACGCGCTCCGGCACGGCTGCGACCATCATGTCGTCTTCCGGCAGGGTCGGCAGGTCCTTAAACGAGTGCACGATAATGTCGCACACCCCCTCGCGGAGTGCATGACGCAGCGCCTGGGTGAAGACACCGATGCCAATCTTTTCCACCGGGTCGTGGCGGTTATGGTCACCGGCGGTCTTTACAATCACCAGCTCTGCAGGCTGTCCCAGCTCAATCAGTGCATCACGGACGTGACCGGCCTGTGTCGTGGCCAGTTCCGAGCCCCTGGTACCGATACGAATAGTCGCTGGGTCAGGCATGTTTCCCTCCGGGTGTTAATTTTTGGTGGTTTCAGCAACGCCTTCAATGATGGCACTACTGTCAAGACCATACTGCTCAAATCCCTGCATCCGCCCAATTCGGCCCTCTACCATGAGATCTGCGGGGATATCGGTGTCAGCATACAGGCCAGAGGGGGTGGATAGGGGCAGGTCGAAGAGCTTCTGCAGGGCAAGCGCGTAGTTGCCACCACCCTGCTGGCTAGAAAGCTTCTTGACCTGAACCGTTGGCGCGTGCAAGAGCTTATCGACGACGCGGCGAACCGTGGACTCGACCTCGCGACGTTCCTTTTGAGTAAGACCCGGTGTCTTCGCCTCCAGGCGAGCGAGCTCAGCCGCCGCCACATCCGCCGCGCGCTCACGCAGAGCGCGAACAGTCGGTGCTACCTCGCTTGCGCGCTGCGCCGTGAGGTAGGACTCCAACTCTTCGGCCACAATGTCGCGCGCTGCAGCCTCATCATCACGACCCGGAACCTCCGTGCGAGTCATCTGCAGCAATTCGATGTTGAAGAGTGCGATCCCCTCAAGCCCGGAGACATCCTCCGCGACGTCGCGAGGCATAGACAAATCGACGATGGCGAGCGGGCCGTGGTCGACAACATCTGCAGCTGAAACGACGGGAGTCATGGCCCCAGTGGCGCTGACGAGAATGTCCACATCATCGAGGACATCGGCGAAATCATGCAACGCAATAGCAGTAGCGGGGATGCCCGCTTCGATGGAGTGGTTGGCCAGGTTCTGCGCCCTGTCAACGGTGCGGTTGGCAATAATCAGACGGTCAATACCGCAGCGCCCCAGGTAGCTAGCGGCCAGCGAACTCATCGCACCGGCGCCGAGGATAAGAGCCGAACGTCCGGCCAGGATATCGGTACCCTCAGCGACGTCAACACCAGAGTTGAATCCGGGTTGCAGTGCAGCAACTGCCTCGTCGATGGCCACGGAGACCATCGAAGCACCAGCGTTATCAATCAGAGTTTCACTGTGCACGCGCTTACCCGTGTGCAGCGCCTTCTGTGCCAAGTCATGCAACATGCGACCGACTGTGCCGGCTTCGTCCGCTTCCTGGTAGGCATTGCGAATCTGACCGATAATCTGCTGTTCGCCCAGCACCATCGAGTCGAGACCAGCACACACCGAAAAAGCATGCTCCGCCGCAGCCTGTGCATACCGGACATAGAGGTGCGGCGTCAGTTCATCGAGTTCGAGCCCAGTACGACCGACAATTTCACGGACCACGGCCGATAGCCCAGAGTGGAAGCCGTTGGCCACCACGTAGTACTCAACGCGGTTACAGGTCGACAACAGCATCGCTTCACTGATTGCTTCATCCGCGATCAGACGGGCCAAAATGGCCTCTCGCTCAGTTTCACCGACAGAGACCTTTTCAAGAAGGGTCACCGGTGCAGACCGGTACGACATTCCGACGAGAAGCACACTCACCGCTCAATCACCGCTCTATTGCTCCTTCACAGTCCCCGCTACGGGCTTTTTCACACAGCTATGACTGTTAACGCTAGACAACTCTGCCATCTCGCCACAACAAAGGCATACTTTACTTAGCCTCTACCTCGATGTTCGCAGCGCTCTACTGCTTCTTTGCCGCTACTCCACATTCTGCCATGTTCCCGCAGCTCCTAGCAGTTCGGCAGAGCTGTCTCGGGAACTTATTCGACCTCCGCTATCGCTTCCAGGAGCTCATCGTCATCGATTTCCCAGCAAGCGATTTCCTCATCATTGACCAAAATCACCGGCACGCGATCGCCAAATTCCATGGCCAAGTTCGGATCGGTATCGACGTCTTCCACCTGGAACTGCGCATTTTGGTCCCGAACCAGCGGCTCAATCTGCGCAATCACGCGAGCGCACGAACCGCACGTCTTCCTACTCATCACCGTCACAGTCACCATAACGGCCAGTCTAAAGGTCGACTGTTTCGCTTTACGACGTCCCCCTCCCCGCACTTCCCCTGCAAAAGTGACCCTTCTTATCTTTGCCCCCCATCCGCTCCTTGAATCTCAGCGCGCAGCTTTGCCTAAAGAGCGGATACTATTCAACAAGAGCTTCCGATAACGGATATCAGTTGCATACACCGTGGAAAGAGATTTTCGTACCGTGAGTGAGTTCAGTGCCGTCAACCGCTCCCCCTTCCCCATCGACATGCTGGGCGACCTTGCGTCCTCGCAGGGTAACGTCCGCAATTTCCTCGAGCAGATAGTTCTCGCTCCGCTCAATGATGAAGCACAGGAGGAAGCTGGTACTGCAGCAGCCGCCAATGCGCTGGAAGCTCTCGGCGAGGTCTACGACGTCGGCGGCGAAGAACTGGCTACGGGATTTCGCAGTGTAGCGGGTGCCGAAGATGCCGCTGGCGGTGCACGTGTGCTCTCGCAGCCCATTCCAGGTGTCGAACGCGATCAAGGCGCAGCCGCTTTCTTCGATGTGGACAACACGCTTGTCCAGGGCGCATCAATCTTCCTCTTTGCCATGGGGTTGGTCGAGCGCGGGTTCATCAAGAAGCGCGATTTGGCCGGGATGATTTGGAAACAGCTTAAATTCCGAATCTCGGGCGCGGAAAACGCCGCCGACGTAGCTAAGGCCCGCGAACAGGCATTGGAGTTTTTCGCCGGCCACGATGTGGATGAAATGGTCAAACTCGGCGAAGAGATCTTTGAAGAAAAGATCAGCGACCGCGTTTACCAGGGCACCCGCGATCTGGCGGAACTGCATATCCAGGCTGGCCAAGAGGTCTGGCTGGTCACCGCCACCCCGGTGCAGCTGGCCCAGGTTATCGCTAAGCACATCGGGCTGACCGGCGCCCTCGGCACAGTCGCCGAGGTCAAAGATGGAAAGTTCACCGGCCGCCTGGTGGGCGATATCCTCCACGGCCCGGGTAAGAAGCACGCGGTAGCGGCTCTGGCGGCCTCCTCCGGGTTGGACATGTCTCGCTGCACGGCATACTCAGATTCCGCCAACGACATTCCCATGCTGTCCATGGTGGGCACCGCCGTGGCCATCAACCCGGATCGCAAATTGCGGAATTACGCCCAGAAGATGGGTTGGACTATCTACGACTACCGTCACTTCCGCTCCGTAACCTTCGCCACGATGCGGTGGCTCTCGATCGGAGCACTACTGGCAGGAGTTGTTGGGGGCGCGGGACTCGTCGGCAAGCGACTGTGGGACGCGAACAAGGAAAGCTAAGCGCTGCTAGGAGTACTCGAGGGTAGTGACCGCGTTTATGACAAAAATGGCTCGAAAAATGGCCTGAAAGTGCCATAAAATCGCACAGTTTCACATTTGCAGCCCGCGATCTTTTGCTACTTAATCCGTACTCAGCAGCTCTCCCCCCCCCC
>NZ_JVOW01000030.1:44636-98258 GCF_001055995.1 Corynebacterium sp. 239_CJEI
CCCCCCCCCCAACGACAAAACCCGCCCTGTCTCAACGAGACCGGGCGGGTTTTGCTTTTAAAACGTGTACGCGACGCAGCACGCGCGCTCCTGCGATAACGGCAGGAATGCTGGCTTACTTGCCGAGCTTACGACGCTGCACGCGGGTACGGCGAAGCATCTTGCGGTGCTTCTTCTTCGACATGCGCTTGCGACGCTTCTTAATGACGGAACCCATCGGCTCGACCTCGCTATTCGTTGACGGAAATTTCTTTTCTTGCACAATGGCGGCGTACTCAATGCGGCCTTACAACCGCCGAGATGTCACGCCCTTTTTCCTTCCGCCTTCACAGCTAGATACTTCATGACTTGAAGACGATAGGAAACAGGGGCGCAGCACAGCACCATGTACTAATCGGATTAATCATAGCGGGGACATATGCGTTCAGGTCAAACAGCCCCGCTTAAAAGGCAGAAAAAATTAACCCGCGTTGTAGAAAGAGGAGTCCAGGTATTCCTTGACTGCGGACTCATGGACGCGGAAAGAACGGCCCACGCGCACTGCCGGCAGCTCGCCAGCGTGAACCAGGCGGTAGACGGTCATCTTGGATACGCGCATGATGTCAGCAACTTCCGCAACGGTCAGAAAGGTGCCTTTATCTGCATTCTGCATTAGTAAATATTCCCTTCAGCGCACGCGACGCGCTGCAGGCTTCCCCTCCTGCAGAAAATCGTGACACGCACGTGCTTTTCATATCCTACCGGTAGGCAAGGTGCCGGTGCGATTTTTGATAAAAAATAGGGGCATTGGCGAATGGTGTGACAGTTGTGACTAACCCATCGTCCCTGCGTATCGGATTAGCTACTGCCGCTGACCATTTCCAATGCCCCAAATATTGGGGTTACTTGTACACCCGCCTCTACTCGGCGAAATGCTTATTTACCCATCTCGTTGGCCTTGTCATAGCAAGCCTGCAGCGCACGATGCACCGCGCGACGAATGCCTTCTTCCTCGAAAACTCGGGTGGCCGCAGCGGTTGTACCGCCCGGAGAGGTGACATCGGCACGCAACGCAGTCGGGTCCGCGCCTTCCTGCATCATCATCTCGGCTGCACCAGCAGCCGTAGCCGACGCCAGACGCTTAGCCTGATCACGCTTGAGGCCCAGATTCACACCCGCGTCGGTCATCGCCTCGACGAACTGGAAGAAGTAAGCCGGACCGGAGCCCGAGACTGCAGTGACTGCAGACATCAGCGACTCATCGACAACCTCAACGCTGCCGACCTTCTTCAACAGTTCGACAACCTCGTCGGTCTGGCTCTCCGTGACAAAGCGGCCCGGCGCGACTGCACAGACCCCCTTGCCCACCAGCATCGGGGTATTCGGCATGACGCGGATCACCGGAGTACCGACAGCACAGACGCTTTCCATCTTGTCCAGCGTGATGCCAGCCGCCATCGACACCACAATGGTGTCGACCTCAGAGTCATCGAGCACGTCGGCAATCTGCTCGAGCATGTCGATAATCAAGTACGGTTTTACGCACAAGAACACCACGTCGGCACCGTCGACGGCCCCTACTGGGTCGTCGGCATCGACAATGCCGTAGGTCTCCTTCAGACCGGCCAGGCTCTCCTTGGTGCGCCCCACCACATAAATCGAGGAGGGCGAGACACCACCGTCGATGAGACCACCGACGAGTGCGCTACCAATCTTTCCGCCACCAATTACAGCAATTCTTGTCATGGACGCTAAGTGTGCCAAAACTGGCCCACACATGCGAATGCAGGGACCGGAAAACTACGCTTCCGACCCCTGCATCAGGTGATGATTATTCTGTTGACCCCACTACAACTGGAAGAGAATCCAGGGGCCAAATGTCAGCGCCAAACCGACAAGTCCTGCGAGAATCGGTGTCAGTTTGTCCTTCTCACGGCGCAGGTAGTTCGCCATTCCCGCGAAGCCACCAGCGACCACGAGAGCCATGATGACAACCACAATCTTTGGCAGCGACGACCAGGCCATGGTGAAGCCCAGGAACACCAATGCACCAGCAATCAGACCCACGAAGACCTGGATTAGCAGCAACGGCACCGAGAGGGAATTGTCCTCGGCGTAGCCATCGCGCGCGACGGCCTTGCCCTTGGAGCTCTTGGATTCTTCACGCTTAACGACGTCCCGGGGCTCCGCCTGCTTCTCGTCAGCTGCGGCCTGGGTCGGTGTGGTCTCGACCTGTGCAGCCTCAGTGGGGGCGTCCTCGGCCTGCTCGATATCGGCCTGTGCGTCTTCTGCCTGTGCAACTTCAGGAGCGACAGCGGCTGCCACTGCCGCCTTGGAAGCGGCACCGGTATCGGCGTCAGCGTCGGCAGCCTCGAAGGTAGCGGTTTCCTGAGCAGCTTCAGCCTCAGCAAATTGTTCACCGTCGACGTCATCCGATTCAGCGGATGCCTCGGACTCTTCGTCGACATTGTCCTGGACAACCGGAATGGAGGCAGTCGGACGGTCGTCGTAAGCGTTGGAACCGGTGAGTACCGCACGAGCGACTGGCCCCGGCTCCCCAAGCTGCTGCGACTCGTCTGCCATGTCACGCAGTTCGGTGAAGGTGTAGGTAATCTCCGAACGCTCGGAGTTGACCATGACCGGACGGGGTTCCATCGGAATTGCCAATGGCACCGCAGGGGCTGCTGGCTGCGCAGTTGGTGTGCTCTGCGCGGCTTGCTCCTGCTGCGGAGCTGCCGGTGCAACCGGTGCAACCGGTTCTTCAGCAACTTCGGCAACCTCGTCAGCTTCGGCCTCAGCGACCTCGGCGTCAGCTACTTCGGCGTCAGCCTCAGCTAATTCCGACTCCTCTTCTTCCTGATCAGCAGCTTCAGCCTCGGCCTCAGCTTGAACCTCATGCTCCGACGAATCCGCCCCTTCAGCAACTACCACTGGCTCAGCGACAGCCTCCGAGTGCTCCGGAGCTTCTACCTCCGGTTCGGTTGCCTGCGCTTCTTCGGCGGCGTTGGCCGCAGCTTCGTCGGCAAGCAAATCACTCGTAGTCGTCTGATCGTCGTCTGCGTTGGAAAGAGCGTGAGCACCACGTCGCGGTTCGTCGGCCTTTACACGAGGGATTGAGCCGGTGAGCTCCTGAACAGACACACCGCCTTCTTCAAGGCTGCGTCGACGGCGGCGCCGCGGTGGTTCAGAGGGGGCTCCCTCCTTCTGCCGCCGCGCCAGCAGTTCGGCAACGGTGAGCTTTTCCTCGCTCATCTCAACCCTTTCCGTATAGGTCACTGTCCAGTCGTCGGAAGATAATGCCCTCACGCAGCGCCCAAGGACAAATCTCGACCTTCTCTAATCCCAATGCTCGCATACTAGCCTCTGCAACGAGAGCACCTGCGACAATTTGGTGAGAACGATTCGCACTAACACCCTCAAGTTCAGCACGGTCAGCCGCCGTCATGCGGGAAATAAACGCAATCAACTGGCGCAAACCAGCGGCAGTCAGAGTGCGCTTAACCCGGGGACCAGCAGCGGAAGGCGCCGCACCGGTCAGGCGAGCGAGAGTGCGGAAAGTCTTCGAGGTGGCGACAGCCAAGTCCGGCTCACCAAGCGTACGCAGATGACGAGCTGGCTCAGCGAGCTCAGCATCAATGTAATCGCGCAGCAGGTCAATCTTCTTGCGCTCCGGCGGATCGGTCTCGAACCACTCGTGGGTCAACCGTCCCGCACCGAGCAGCAGCGAGTACGCGGCCTCCGGATCTTCATCAGTACCCGACGTCAGCTCAAGAGAACCGCCACCGATATCCAGGTTGATTAGACGACCAGCAGACCAGCCGTACCAGCGCCGTACTGCCAAAAAGGTCAGACGAGCCTCATCCTCACCGGAGAGAATCTGCAGCTTAATGCCAGTTTCTTTCTCAACGTGGGCGAGAACCTCGTCCGCATTCGTGGCATCGCGAACAGCTGAAGTGGCGAAGCTAATCATCTCTTCGCACTTCATCTGCTCAACCAATTCCTTGGATTCAGCGACGTAGCCCGTCAGCTTGTCAATGCCCTTCTTGGACAGGTTGTTGTCCTTATCCAGGTACTCGACCAGCTTCATCGTCGACTTGGAATCGCTCATCGGAGTCGGATGTCCGCCCCGGCGGGCGTCCACCATCACCAAGTGGACGGTATTACTACCTACATCTAATACACCTAATCTCACTCTTAGTAGGTTAGACGGTCTACGGTGTATTGGTGTGAATCAACCCCACCCCCGCCCCGGTCGTGGACCGCAACCGTCTCCCGCTGAAGTCGCCTATGACTTTCCCCGCGAGTGGTTCGAGTTCGCCCACCCGGAGGACCCAGAACATATCATCACCTGCGACCTAACCTGGTTGATGAGCTCCTATCAATGCGCTTTCGGCACCTCCGCTTGCCAGGGCATCGACTCCGCGAACGCGGATGTCGGATGCTGTGGCCATGGCGCCTTTATCACCGACGAAGAAGACCGCGAGAGGGTTATTGACGTCGTAAAGCGAATGGAAGGCGACTCCGCAGAGCCCCAGTGGTGGCAGAACCGCCCCGAACAAACTCTGAAGTGGCTTGAAACCTACGAAACCGACCCCTCCGAACCGTTGGAACCGTGGTTAGTGTGGGACGAGCTTGACGACGAAAACGGAGAGCCTGAGCCTGCTCTGAAAACGAAGGTCGTGAAGAATGCCTGCATTTTTGCCAACCGTGACGGATGGCGCAATGGTGCGGGCTGTGCCATCCACCAATGGGCGATGGCCAACGACATTGACCCCGTAAAGGTCAAGCCGGATGTGTGTTGGCAGGTGCCGCTGCGCCGACTGGAGGACTGGGAGGAACGCCCGGACGGCCAGGAGATTCTGCGCACGACCATTACCGAATACGATCGTCGTGCCTGGGGCGATGGCGGCGAGGACTTTGAATGGTTCTGCACGGGCGCGCCGGCCACACATACCGGTGGCGAGCCGGTGTGGCGCACGCACAAGTCCGAGCTAATAGAGCTCATCGGCGAAGAGTGCTACGAAATTCTGGCGGAGCACTGCCGTGCCCGAGAAATAGCGGGCGCGGCCAAGGCTTTCGGGCCGAGTGGCTACCCACTGCTGGCGATTCACCCGGCCACACGCGCAGCGGCCGAGGGGCTGGCGCCGGACGAGGTTTAAGTCGGGGTTTCTCAGACCGACGGCGGAGATTGTCGGCAGCAGTCTGCTGAGCTAGTCCTCGAACTTGTAACCCAAGCCGCGAACGGTGACCAGGAACTCCGGCGAGGAAGGATTGCGCTCGATCTTGGAGCGCAGGCGCTTGATGTGTACGTCCAGCGTCTTGGTGTCGCCGACGTAGTCGGAGCCCCAGACGCGGTCGATGAGCTGGCCACGGGTTAGCACACGACCACGGTTGCGCAGCAAGTACTCCAGCAGGTCGAATTCCTTGAGCGGCATTGCGACATCATCGCCGTCAACGGTGACTACATGGCGCTCGACGTCCAGCACGACCGGGCCGCCGCGCAAGACCTCCTCGTAGATATCCTCGACATCGTCGGAGTCGTCGTGGCGACCGCGGCGCAGCACAGCCCGGATACGGGCAATAAGTTCCCGAGAGGAATACGGCTTGGTCACATAGTCATCCGCACCAATTTCGAGGCCGACGACCTTGTCAATCTCAGTGTCACGGGCGGTCACCATAATCACTGGGACAGAGGACTTTAAGCGGATGTTTTTGCAGACCTCGGTGCCACTCATACCTGGCAGCATGAGGTCCAGCAGCACAATGTCCGGTTCTGCCTTGGAGAATTCTGCAAGTGCTTCCTGGCCGTCAGCGGCCATCCGCACCTCGAATCCTTCGCGCTGCAGCAGAAACGCAAGCGGCTCCGCCAAAGCCGTCTCGTCTTCGACAATAAGTACCTCAGTCACGGATTACTTCATTCCTTCCTTGGAATCCTTGTTCTGGGAATCCTTATCCTTGCCACGGGTTTTGCCCGTACCGCGCTGCGCGTTTTTCTTAGCCGCAATTTTACCCGCAGGCTGGGTGTGGCCGATTGGCAAACGTGCAGATACATCGCCATCATTCGACGCGGAACCGTTCTTTTCCATCAGCGGGAGCTCAATGGTGAAGGTCGATCCTGTGCCCAGCCGACTCCACAGCTTCACGGTTCCCTTGTGATTCGCTGCGACGTGCTTAACAATTGCCAAGCCCAGACCGGTACCGCCTGTCGCCCGCGAGCGTGCCTTATCCGCACGGAAGAAGCGCTCGAAGATACGCTTCTGATTCGCCTGGGAAATGCCGATACCGCGGTCAGTGACGCGGATAGCGACGGTGTCGTTATCCTCCTTGACCGCAGTCACAGATACAGGCGTGGCCTCTGGCGAGTAGTTGATCGCATTTGAAATCAGGTTGGACACCGCGGTGATCAGCAGGCTGCGTTCACCTTCAACCACCAAATCCGGCTCACAGTCAACGGTGATTTCAATACCCGCCTGCTCCGAGAGCATCTGGTTACGACGCACAGCTCCTTGGACAATCTCTTCAACCTTCACGGGAGACATGTCCGGCAGCGGCTCTGCCCCCTGCAGCTTCGACAGCGAGATGAGTTCCGTAATCATGGTCGACATCCGCTTGGACTCCTGCGTCAGGCTCTCACTAAAGTGACGCACGGCAACCGGGTCGTCGGTAGCTTCATTCAGCGCCTCGACCAAGAGGCTGATGGCCCCCACCGGAGTCTTGAGCTCGTGGGAAACGTTAGCCACAAAGTCACGTCGCGCGGCCTCCATACGGGCCTGTTCGGAGACATCCGCCGCATAAATCACCACAAAACGGTCGTCCACCAGTGACAACGGAGTTAGCTGACAGCGGACAATTGTGTCCGGCGCCCCCGCCCGGCGCGACGGCAGCACCAGCGTTAGCTCCTGGTCCTCCTGCGAGTCAAAGACCTTGAGCGCAGCTTCCCAGCCCACGTCATTGAGGCGGCGCTCATAGACCAGCCCTAACTTGTGCGCCATGGAGTTCGACAAAATCAAATCACGTGAGATGTCAACGACCACCACACCCGTCGGAGACTTCTGAATGGCCAGGTGCATGACCTGCGCCATGGTGGTTATTGAACTTTCCTCGTCGCTCTTCTGACGCCGAGCGGCGTTATAGGCACCCGAGACAACTCCACCAAGAATCAGCACAGCTGCCATAACCGCAGCACCTAATAGAGCGGCGATAATGATTTTTGACACGGGTCTTACCCTAAGCTCTTTTCACAATCCGCGCGCGCTGAAAATCAGTGCGCTAGCTAGCTCTAAATAGACCAAGGAGCACAGCCCCACTTGGCTGCGCCCCTTATCGGCCTATCAAACACCTACATTTTTACTTGTTGCCCTGAGCAGCAACAGCAGCAGCACCTGCAGCTGCAGCTTCCGGATCCAGGTAGGTGCCACCCGGGTTCAAAACCTTGCCCTCAGCATCAAAGTCGTAAACCAGCGGGATACCGGTCGGGATGTTCAGAGCGGCAATGTCCTCGTCCGAGATGTTGTCCAGGTGCTTGACCAGTGCACGCAGGGAGTTACCGTGAGCTGCCACCATGACAGTCTCACCGGCCTTCAGACGCGGCAGGATTTCCTCTTCAAAGTAAGGAATGAAACGCTTCACGACGTCCAGGAGGCACTCCGTGCGCGGAACCTCATCCAGGTTGGCGTAACGCGGGTCATTAGCCTGCGAGAACTCGCTGTCATCCGACAGCTCCGGCGGCGGAGTGTCGTAGGAGCGACGCCAGGACATGAACTGGTCCTCGCCGTACTTCTCCTTGGTCTCTGCCTTGTTCAGACCCTGCAGAGCACCGTAGTGGCGCTCGTTCAGACGCCAGTCACGGATAACCGGAATCCACAACAGGTCAGCGGTATCCAGGGCAATGTGTGCGGTGTTAATTGCGCGACGCAGCAGCGACGTGTAGAGAACCTGCGGCTTCAGGCCTGCCTCTACGAGCATCTCACCGGCACGTACTGCCTCAGCGCGGCCCTTGTCGGTCAGTGCAACGTCGACCCAGCCCGTGAACTGGTTGGATGCGTTCCACTCACTCTGGCCATGACGGACAAGAATCAGTTTTCCATTGCTCATACCCCTAATTGTGCCCCAAAACGGGAAAGCCCGCCGTTCGTTGCCCCGCTATGTGGGTTGCTACCCCCGGCTACTCAACCATGTGGCGGAACTGCTCCAGATTGGCCAGGTTTTCCCCACGGTCAACCCGCCACTCCCACTCGCGCTTAATTGCCGATGCAAAGCCGCGTTCGAGGATCTGGTTGAAGTCCCCATCGGCCGTCTCGAGCAGCTGACCGAGGAGGCGGTCGAGGTCATCGTCGGAAAGCTCAGCGGGCAGTTGACCGACCAGGTAGATGTCGCCGGCGGCGTCGATGGTGTAACCGATGCCGAACAGACGACGGTTGCGCTGTAGCAACCACTTGTAAACGGCCTCGTGGTTTTCTTCGACCGCGCGACAGACGAAGGCTTCAACACGCAGGGAGTCCGGTGCCGGGATGAGGCCGACGACAGTCTTGAGCTTCTTCTTACCAGGCAGGACCACCACGGCGGCATTGTCTGCAATACCATGCTCGACACCGAGGCGTTCCAGCTGCTCACCGAGGGATTTCAGCTGTACTTGGATGTCCGTGCTCATCGTGAATCATCTCCCTGCTTTTGTGGCTACGGCTCTGGCGGTACTGAAGCTAACGAAACCTACCGGGAGCCGCCCGCATCCCGGATAGAGCCGGGACAATTTTCCTTTTGGAGTTCGGTTCGATGATAGACATCGGCCAACCGATCCACGGTCTTTTGCCAGGAAAACTCCAGGGAGTGCTCGCGTGCCTGGGTGGCCAATTTAATGCGTAGCTCGTCGTCCTCCACCAGGCGACCGAGGGCATCGGCCCAGGCTGCGGGCTCGTGACCGTCGACAAGCAAACCGCTGACCCCATCGTCGACAGCGATGGAGAGTCCGCCGACATTCGCCGCGACAACGGGAGTACCGGTGGCCTGAGCCTCCATCGCCACCAACCCGAAAGTTTCGTTGTAACTGGGCACGGCGACAATATCTGCGGCCTGGTAGAGCTTCGCCAGGTCCTGCGGCGGGCGCGGGGGCATGAACCGGACCAGGTGGTCGATCCCCTCTTCCGCGGCGAGATTGGTGAATTCGTCGGGCGCATGCAGCCCAGAACCGGAAAGTCCACCGCAGATAATCACTCGGACATTAGTGGCGGGATGGCGACGCATGAGCTCACCGACACCCCGCAGCAATACCTGCGGGCCTTTCAGCCGCTGCAGCCTACCGACGAACAAAATGACCTTAGTGTGCAACGGGATGCCCAACTCACGACGGGACCGCTCGGTGGCACGATCACTGCCTGGCGAAAAGAGCTCCACGTCCACCCCGGGCGGCACGACATTGATGCGCCACGGGTCGGCATCGTGGAGATCCGCGAGCTGCTTAGCCTCGGCATCGGTGTTGACGATGAGCCGGCACGCATTGTCCACAATCTGCTGCTCACAGATACGCCGAGACTCCGGCTCCGGCGTATCTCCCTCCGCCAGATGGAGATTCTTCACTGCCGCCAGCGTGTGCGCCGTGTGCACAAACGGAATGTCAAGCAAATCCGACAGCAGCCACCCCACTTGGCCAGAGAGCCAGTAGTGCGAATGGATCAGGTCGTATTCAATCCCCTGTTTGCGGGCGAATTCAATGACCCCACCGGCAAAGGCCGGCATCTGCGTAGCCAGGTCTGACTTCTCTAACCCCTCATATGGACCAGCCACAATGTTGATGACGCGGAAGTTCTCACTGACCTGAATCACCGGCCCATCGCTGGAACGCGTGGCGCGGGTGAAAACATCCACCTTCACACCGCGTCGCGCCAGCTCCTCGCATGTGCGCAGCACGTAGACATTCATGCCACCAGCGTCTCCGATGCCCGGTTGCTCCAGCGGAGAGGTATGCATGGAGATCATCGCGATGCGGTTCGGCCACGCCGGGGTGTTAGAGGTGGCCGCGTCTGCGCCCGCCGTTGCCGCCGGAAATGTTTCGCTCATACTGCCCAGAGTGCCTACGCCAGGGGCAACCCCGCAAATGAGTACCTCAAATACGTGTATCGGAATTCCGGCAACGCAGTGCGACGTACGGCACAATAGAGGTCGATACCTACTACGTCGTAGGTTATTATCACCTCACGACATAGTCAGGTGCTAAACAAAAACCTAGGAGGACCCCATGGCCGATACATCCAGCTCACACGCTGCAAATGACTCCGCCCCAGCTCACGGTTCCACACCCAACGCTGCGGTTTCCAAGGCCTGGCTGAACCTGTATCCGGAGTGGACCCCACCCCACATCGACTACAACTTCGACACCCTCCTAGACGTCTACCGCCACACTCTGAGCAACCACCCGCGCCGCAAGGCACTGACCTTCTTCGGTCGCTCCACCTCCTATGCCGAGCTAGATGTCAAGGTTCGCAGCGTTGCCGCCGGCCTGCGCGCACTCGGTGTACGCAAAGGCGATCGCGTGGCACTGCTCATGCCGAACTGCCCGCAGCATGTCATCGCCTACTGGGCAGTTCTGCACCTCGGCGCTGTTGTCGTAGAGCACAACCCCCTCTACACCGCCCACGAACTGCGCCACCCGTTCAACGACCACGGCGCCCGCTTTGCCATCTGCTGGGACAAGATCGTCCCCGTACTTGAAGACCTTCGCAGCAACACCCCGCTCGAGACCATCATCGCGGTCAATATGCTGCAGGACCTGCCGTTTGTCATGCGCACCGCCCTGTCGATCCCGCTGCCGAAGCTCCGCGCCGCCCGCGCTAAGCTGCACTCCTCCGCACCGCAGGTCATGGGTTTTGACGCTTTGCTTCACGACGCCGTCGGCGGAGACGGCCACAACCTCCAGGCCGATGAATCCATCACTGCCGATGACACTGCAGTGATGATGTACACCTCTGGCACCACGGGCTCGCCAAAGGGCGCACAGTTGAGTCACCAGGGGTTGGTAGCGAACATTCTGCAGGGCAAGGCCTGGGTGCCGGGCCTTGGCAAGGAGCGGGAAATCTCCCTCGGCGTTCTGCCGATGTTCCATGCCTACGGCCTGACCATTGTCACCAACTTGTCCATGCTGATTGGCGCTGAACTGGTGCTGGTGCCGGCACCGGAGATTCCGCTGATTATGAAGGTGATGAAGAACAATCGCCCGACATGGGTGCCTGGTGTGCCGACTCTCTACGAGAAGATTGTCGAAGCCGCCGAGCGCGATAATGTCGACCTCTCCGGCGTGAAGTTCGCCTTCTGCGGTGCTGCTACCCTGCCGGTTTCCCTTGTGCAGAAGTGGGAGAAACTCACTGGCGGGCGTCTTGTCGAAGGCTACGGCCTCACCGAAACGTCACCGATTATCGTCGGCAACCCGATGGACGGCAACCGCCGCCCGGGCTACGTTGGCCTGCCATTCCCTGACACCGAGGTCGCCATCGTTGACCCCGAAGATCCCACCAAGCTCCGCGCTGACGGCGAGGAGGGCGAGGTCATCGTCCGAGGCCCACAGGTTTTCGCCGGTTATCTCAACCTCCCGGAGGCAACGGAGAAGTCCTTCACCGATGGGCCTGCTGAGCTTCCCGCTGGCGATCGTTGGTACCGCACCGGCGATGTCGGAGTCATGGAGTCGGACGGCTTCATCAAGCTGGTTGCCCGCATCAAGGAGGTCATCATCACCGGTGGCTTCAATGTCTACCCGGCCGAGGTCGAGGAAGTACTGCTCTCCCACCCAGACATCACCGATGCCACGGTCGTCGGCCTCCCGAAGAGTGACGGCTCCGAGATGGTCGTGGCCGCCATCACCCTTGCTGACTACGCCCGACTGGATTCCGACGCCTACCGCGACCACTGCTACGACAACCTGACCCGGTACAAGGTGCCGCGCGCATTCTTCCACCTGGAGGAACTTCCTCGCGACCAGATGGGCAAGGTCCGCCGCCGCGATGTCCGCGACGTGCTGCTCACGCAGCTGGAGCAGAAGGGCCAGAGCGTCGATTCGCTTTCCCACCGCAAGCACCATTAGTTCACGGTGGTTTTGTAGTTGGGATAGGGGCCTGAGTAGAGCGGGCTCCTATCCCTTTAAGGCGGACCCCGGCTCCCCCCCCCAGACTTAGTGACTAGGTTTATGACAAAAAACTGAGGGTGAATAATATTCACATGTCATAAACCTAGTCACTTTCTCTATCCCCGCCATTGGGAGAAGGCCCGGGAGCGCAAACTGAGGACTACCCGGCGGTTCTATCAGCCCCAGCGCCCCGGTCAGCCCCATCACCCCCGTTAGTCCCATCAGGCACGCTAGCCTCTCCAGTCCGCCCCCACTGGCCATCAGCCACCCGCCGCGGGCCTAGTCGATGCTCACGCCGACCCACACCGGCTCGGGCACCAGGGTCACGCTGAAGGCCTTTTCCACACCAGCGCGCACATCGCGCGCCAAAGCCACCAAGTCGGCGGCGGTCGTAGGCGTACCGTCGCCGGACTCCCCGCGGTTGGTCAGGGCAAGAGTGTGCTTAGTCGACAGTCGCGCGGGCGCACCGTCACCGGGGTAGCCCTTGGGGAACCCGGCGCGCTCGATAAGCCACGCCGCCGAGAGCTTCACGGCTCCCTCGTGGCCGGGGCCAGCGGGGAATGCGGGCATATTCGCGGCCTCATCGGCCCCACGCAGCGCGGCAACCTTTGCACGCACGGCCTCCACCGAGTTCTCCGGAATGATCGGGTTGGTAAAGAAAGAACCCGCCGACCAGGTATCGCGGTCAGCATCTTCGAGCACCATGCCCTTGCCCCGGCGCAGCTCAAGCACCTTTTCGCGCACCAGCGCAGCCGGCCTGCGAATCTCGCCAGCCGCAGCCTCGGCCTCGTCGACGCCCAGGCGCCGCGCCAGTTCGCCATAGCGAAGTGGCGCGGACATGCCATCCACACTGAGCTCGAACCGCACGGCCAGCACCACTGCCCGTGCGGTGAACTTCAGGTTCGAGTAGCGGTAGGAAAGGTCGAGAGACTCCGGTTCCACCCACTCGACCGAGCCGGTTGCGCGGTCGTAAAGCTGCACCGCGTCCAGGACCTGCGACACCTCAGCACCGTAGGCGCCCACGTTTTGCACCGGAGTGGCTCCGGCCGATCCCGGAATACCCGACAGGCATTCAAGGCCGCCAAAACCTGCGTCGACACTCATCTCCACGACCTCGTCCCAGACCGCACCGGCCTCGGCCTCCACGATTGCCGACACGGACTCCAGCCCGTGTCCGCGAGTGCTCATGGTCACGTTGTCGGCCTCGATCACCACAGCCACCAGCGGCTCGAGTTCATCGGCCACCACCAGGTTGGATCCGCCTCCCACGATGAGGAGGGGCACGTTAGCGTCGTCAAGCGTGCGTACAACATCGACCACAGCGTCCGTCGTGTTGCACCGCACGACCGCGCGTGGCACCCCGCCAAGGCGGAGCGTCGTCAAATCCGCGAAAGCGGTATGCGTGCTGAGCTCCACCCCCTCTAGCCCCGCAAGCCCATCGATGGCTTCTTCCATGTCGGAGGTCAGGTGAATTGGGTTCGGCGATTGGTCGAGATTTTCCACGCCCCTAGCGTAGTGCAAATTACGTATCATCAAGCGCATGACTACGACTAACACGCACACCGTCAACTTCGACCAGCCGATTGAGAAGGTTTACGAGGCCCTCACCGACGCCGGTTTCTGGGAGAAGGTCGCAAACCGTTTCTCGGCAGCTGACGGCAAGGTGGAAAAGTTCGAGACCACCGACGCTGGCACCACCGTCGTGATTCGCCAGACCGTCTCTGCTGACAAGATTCCGGCGCAGGCACAGAAGTTCGTCAAGTCCGGGGTCGGCATGACGCGCACGTTCGTCATCAGCCCGCTTAACGACGACGGCGCGACCTCTACTTTGACCACAGAAGCTTCGGGCGTACCGGCGTCCTTCAGTGCGTCCCAGAAGCTCACCGCCCAGGGTGAAGGTTCCGTGCTGACCACCAACTCCGAGTTCGCCATCAACGTGCCGCTGCTCGGTGGCAAGCTCGAGGAGAAGGCAGCTCCGTACCTGGAGCGCGTCCTCAACGCTGAGACCGCTGTGCTGGCGGACTACGTCACTAAGTAGGTTGCGCAGCGGGGCACACCGAGGCGGCACCGGGGGCGGACACCCGGGCGAAGAAAGGTGGTAGCGACGGAGCCGTCGTTAAGCAAGACTGGGAACCATGAGTTCTGCTAAACGCTCATCGAGCGTCAAAGTCCTGCCCACCGTCCTCGGTGTCATCATCGTGGTGGCACTCATTGCGATCGCCGGCGAAATCGGCGTCCGGATGTTCGTGAGCAAGGAGATTTCCGACGGCTACCGCACCTCCGCCGAAGAGCGTGGTGCGACGGTCACTGAAGACCCCAAGGTTTCTTTCGGCACCCGCCCGATGCTGCTCGCCTTGGCCACCAAGTCAGTGCCCTCGATGGATCTGTCCACTCCGAACACACTGGAGGTCAAGAACCCGGAGGCGCTGGGTGGCGCACCGGAGATCAACGGTGACCCGGCAGCGGAAGTGCACCTGGAAAACGTGGATCTGAGCAATCGTGCGGATCCGACGGCAGAGTCGCTGCGAGTAGACGTCACAATCCCACCTCAACTGCTGCAGGCGCTAATTAACCGGGAAAGCGGTGTACGCGCTTCCACAATCACGCCGTTGCCGGACGAAGGCCTGTTCAACATTGAATTCGCCTCCGGATTTGCGACCTCCAAGTTCCGCCCGATTGCCAACGGCGGTCATATCGAAATCAACTTGGAGGGCGGCTCAATCCTCGGCTTAAACCTCGATGGCCTGGCCGGCTGGCTGGGAGAAGCGAGCGGTACGCTGTTGAGCTACGACATCGGCCACGGTATGCAGGTGGAGGAAGCCCACGTCACTGGGGAGGGCCTGGCGTTGACGCTGACGGGCGCAAATCTGCCTTTGTCGACCGTGAGCGAACTTACCTTTAGCTAGCAGGTAAGATACCGAGAATGACTCGCTCTCTCATCACCGCAAATAGCGGTACTCCCACCGAGCGCCAGTACATCTTCTCGCTCGGCTGTCCAGACCGTACCGGTATCGTTTCCACCCTGTCGACCTTCCTGTCCGACATTGGTGCGTGGATTACCGAGGCGGACTTCTTCTCCGACCCGGAGACCGGATGGTTTTTCACTCGCCAGGCGGTCCGCGCCGACGCTCTCGACCTGACGGTAGAAGAGCTGCGCGAGAAGTTCGCTGAGCTCGTCGGTGATTGGGGCCCTGAGGTCCGCTGGAAGGTCACCGACAACGCTGTCCCGAAGCGCGCTGTCATCCTGGTGACCAAGGAAGGCCACTGCCTGCAGGATCTGCTCGGCCGCGTCGCACAGTCCGACTATCCGATGGAAATCGCTGCAGTAATTGGTAACCACCGCGATCTGGAGCCACTGGTCGCAGCGTATGACATTCCCTTCCACCACGTGCCCTTCCCCAAGGATGCCGTCGGCAAGCGTAAGGCATTCGATGAGGTCGCCGAGATCGTCGACGCCGAAAACCCGGATGCCATCGTGCTCGCACGTTTCATGCAGATTCTGCCGCCGGATCTGTGCGAAAAGTGGGAAGGCCGCGCGATCAATATCCACCACAGCTTCCTGCCGTCGTTCATGGGCGCGCGCCCGTACCTGCAGGCTTATCGACGTGGTGTGAAGCTCATCGGTGCCACCTGCCACTACGCCACTGAGGACCTCGACGACGGCCCGATTATTGAGCAGGACGTCATGCGTGTCTCCCACAAGTACACCGCTGCGGACATGCAGCGTGAGGGTCGCGATGCGGAGAAGCAGGTCCTGGCCCGCGGTTTGCGCTGGCACCTGGAGGATCGTGTGCAGGTCTACGGCAACCGCACCGTGGTGTTCCAGTAGATTACCGTGGTGTTCCAGTAGGTTTTCGGGGAGCCAGACCTATCCCTATCCGCTCCCCCAGAAAGAAAGTGTCTGGGTTTATGACAAAATAACCGGGTTTTTCACCCAGAAACTGTCATAAACCCAGACACTTTCTCAGTTGTGCGGGCTAACACCCGCCCTGGACTAACACCCGCCCGGGACTAATAACCGCCCTGTGCGTTCGACAAAATGTCCTTAATCTGTGGGCGGACATCCAACCAGTAAATACCCGTAATGACTAGCCCGGCAATCAGCGGGATGCCCAGCATTGCCCAGCCCAGCCACGGCAGGAGCAGGAAAATCGCCGAACCGACCAGCATACCGGCCCAGACGTTGCGGCTCTTGCGGTCTGCAGCGTCAAAGGCATCCGCGCGGGTGGTGATGACAAGCACCGCACCGATTAGCGCCAAGATGCCGATGACAAACGGAATGGCGAACTGAAACAGGACGTCCACATAGACGGAAATTGCCATCAGCGGCGAATCCGCAAGACTGGGCAAAGATGGTAACAGGCGCACCGGGGGAACAACTCCTTTAACAGGGATGCATTGCTTTTTACATGCTAACGCACACGGTCTGATGTGCTGGGTTGTGCTGCTAAATAGCCCCAAACACCAAGGTCGACAGGGTGTAAATAGCCAAACCGGCCAGTGATCCGACAACAGTGCCGTTAACGCGAATGAACTGCAGATCGCGACCGACCATCAGTTCAATCTTGTCGGAAGCCTCATCGGCGTCCCAACGCTCGACGGTCTCGGAAATGATCGAGGTAATCTCGCCCGCGTAGTTCTCAGCGATGAAGACGACAGCCGCTTCCAGACGGCGGTCCATTCGTTTGCGCAACTCAGGATCGGACTGAATCCGCTCGCCGTAGCGGGCGGCCGTTTCCGAGACCTTCCGACGGAGCAGGGAGTCCGGGTCGCGGACAGCGTCGACAAGCTTTGCGGATGTCGATGCCCAAATCTTCGCCGGTGCCTGTGTGACGGCGGCGGACGAAAGAATGTCAGTCTTAATCTCTTCGACCTTGGCGATGGTCTTCTCGTCGTTCTGCAAATCAACGGCGAGCTGCGTGAGGAAGCGGTGGAGCGCCAAGCGCGCGTCGTGCTTAGGGTCATGCTGCACCTGCCAGGTCCAGTCAACCAGCTCGCGATAGACCTTGTCGCCGATGAGATCGTTGACAAAGCTCGGCGCCCAGGATGGGGCACGCTCTCCGACGAGACGGTCGATAAGATTCTGCGAGCCCAGCGACTTCCGGTGCAGCCACTCAGCCATCTGCTGGACAATAGGCTCGGTGCGCCCCTCTTCGATGAGCTGCTCGAGAACCTTACCCGCTGGTGGCCCCCACTCCGGGGCTGCAACTTCGTCGATGACTGCTGACTTCAGCACTGCGGCGGCATCGTCAGGATTAATCGCCTCCAGCACATTTCCGGTGAACTTACCGACCTCTGCGGACACTTTGTCGGCGTTTCCCGGCGCTACCAGCCATTCGCCGATACGCTCAGGAATCTCGGCCTTACGCACCTTGTCCACAATCAAAGCGGGGTTCAGGAAGTTATCACCGACGAACTGCGCCAGGGACTCACCGACTTGGTCCTTCTTGCGGCGGACGATAGCGGTGTGTGGGATAGGAATGCCGAGCGGGTGGCGGAACAGGGCTACGACTGCGAACCAGTCGGCGAGGGCACCGACCATGCCGGCCTCAGAAGCAGCGCGAACGTAGCCCACCCACGCGGGCACAACTTCGCCTGCGGATAGGTGTGAAGACTCAATACCGCGGCATGTGAAATACACAGCGGTTGCGATGACCAGCAGCATCGTAGCGAAGGCCTTGGCCTTACGCAGTTGCGCACGTTTTTCCGATTCAACCTCAGGTGATGGCCCGGGAACTTCGAGACGGTCCGAGACCGAATCGACAGCTGCCGGGAGCTTAGCGGGGTTGTTATCCATGTGTATAGATTAGGCGCCGAAAACGCGAAAATGCCACCGCGCCGCAGTCCGCTGTTGGTGAGAGAAGTACTTCTCAGTACTTCCCTACCTCAGCACACTGTGCACGGTGGCATCAACTGTGGAGGTGCTAGTTCAAAAGGCTAGCGTTGCATCCGACTAGAGGCGAGCCCCTTTAAACTGGGGCAAGCCTTTAGTGGTGAGTGCCGAATTCCTTTCGGTAAGCCTTGTAGTCACGACGACCGATGGAGATGCAGGCCACACCCGCAATAACCATAACCAGTGCGACTACCAGGCCAGCCCACATGAACACGCTGCCGTCGAAGTTCCAACCACCGGTGTAGTCGGTGTAGTTGGCGGCATCCTTAGCCAGGAAACCATTGCTGTGAGAGGCAGCAGTCTGGTCGGCAAAAACGGTCGTTGCGAGACCGAAAATGAAGGTACCCCAAGCCGCCAGAGAGGCGAGCATGAGTCCCATGCCAATCCAGGTAATGCTCTTGTGAAGCGAGGAGTATTCGGCATTCATGCTCTGAGGCACGTAACCGTCGACGAAGTGCTCTTCGCCCTGGTAACGCTTGACTGCATTCGCCATAATCTATGTCCCTTCTGGAAAACTCTAATCGAGAAAGAGTTTAGTCGTCCTTACCGCGGAAGAACGAACGAGCTCGTTCCTTGGTAACGGCGGCAACCGCAGTCAGCGGGATACCGGCCGGGCAGACGTCAGCACATTCACCATAGAGGGAGCACGGACCGAAGGTGCCTTCGACCTCGTCAACCATCTTGCGGGCACGCTTGCCACGCTCTTCCTTACCCAGCGGGACCAGGGAGAGGTGAACCAGCTTTGCGCCGGTGAACAGATGTGCAGCACCGTTCGGGCAAGCTGCGACACAAGCACCACAGCCGATGCAGGCTGCGTGGTCAAGTGCGAACTCAGCGGTCTCGTGGTTCAGGTGCAGAGTATCTGCATCCGGAGCGGTACCAGCGTTGATGGAGACGTAGCCACCCTGCTCGAGGACACGGTCCAGAGCGGAGCGGTCAACGACCATGTCCTTGATGACCGGGTATGCGGCGGAGCGCATCGGCTCGATCTTCAGGGTGTCACCATCGCTGAACTGGTGCAGACGCTGCTGACAGGTCGGGGTGTTCTGGCCCGGGCCGTGCGGACGACCGTTGACGTTCAGACCACAGGTACCACAGATACCCTCACGGCAGTCAGATGCGAACGCGAACGGCTCCTTGCCGGACTCGACGTACTTGGAGTTGACGTGGTCAAGCAGCTCCAGGATCGACATCTCTGCGACGGCGTCGTCAACGTCAACGGATTCAAAGTGTCCCTCGACGTTCGGACCTGCTTGGCGCCAGATTTCAAGGTGCAGTTTCATTACTTGTAGTTCCTTGTCATGAGCGGGACGGCTTCGAAGGTGAGCGGCTCGGCGTGGCGAATGAATTCGTGACCGGACAGATCCCATGCAGGACCATTGTTGCCTCGCTCCCATGCGGAAACGAAGCACCAGTTAGCGTCATCGCGCTCTGCCTCGCCATCTTCGGAGATGTGGTCATCGCGGTAGTGAGCACCGCAGGACTCATCGCGGTCGAGGGCGTCGACACACATGAGCTCACCGAGGTCGATGTAGTCAGCAACACGGTTAGCGTACTCGAGCTGCTGGTTCATCTCATTCGGCTCACCCGGGATAAACAGGTCAGACCAGAATGCCTTACGCAGTTCGCGGATCTCCTCGATACCGCGAGCCAGGTCTTCCTTGTTACGGGCCACACCACAGTCGCGGTAGAGAATCTCACCGAGCTGGCGGTGGAAGTACTCAGCACCGTGCTTACCCTGGATGCTCATCAGCTTGTCCAGGCGAGCCTGAGCGCGGTCCAGTGCTTCCTTGGCCTCCGGGGCATCCTCAGCCAGGCGGTCGGTACCGAGCAGCGGGCCAAGGTAGTTCGGAATGGTGAACGGCAGGGTGAACCAACCGTCGACCGAACCGGACAGCAGGGAGTTTGCACCCAGGCGGTTTGCACCGTGGTAGGTCCAGGATGCCTCGCCACCGGTGAACAGACCCGGGATGGAGGTCATCTGGTTGAAGTCAGACCACAGACCACCCATGGTGAAGTGGCAGGTCGGAGCAATGCGCATCGGAACCTTGTACGGGTCCTCACCGATTGCCTCTTCGTACATCTGAATCAGGTTCGAGTAGCGTTCCTTGATGACCGGCTGGCCCAGGCGCTCAATTGCGTCACGCAGATCCAGGTAGACGGAGTTCTTCAGCGGACCAACACCGTAGCCGGCGTTAATCTGCTGAGAGTTGGCACGGGAAGCGACGTCACGCGGGACGAGGTTACCGAATGCCGGGTAGCGACGCTCCAGGAAGTAGTCGCGCTCGTCCTCCGGGATGTCGTTGGCCGGGCGCTCGTCGCCCTTCTTCTTCGGGGTCCAAATACGTGCGTCGTTACGCAGCGACTCGGACATCAGAATGGTCTTCGACTGCCAGTGCGCGTTGACCGGAAGACCGGTCGGGTGGAACTGGATGAAGGACGGGGATGCGAAGTAAGCACCCTGGTCGTATGCACGCATGATGGCCGAAGCGTTGGAGTTCTTGGCCAGCGTGGACATGTGGTAGACGTTGCCGTAACCGCCGGTAGCCAGAATAACTGCGTGAGCAGTGTGAACGGTCAGCTCACCATTGATGAGGTTACGCATGATGGCACCCTGGCAACGGCCGTCGGCGACGATGATGTCAACCAGCTCGTTGTGGGTGAAGATCTCGACGTTGCCGAGACCAATCTGGCGCTGCAGAGCCGAGGTAGTCGACAGCTGCAGCTGCTGACCCGTCTGACCACGGGTGTAGTACGTACGGGAGACCTGCACACCACCGAAGGAACGGGTTGCCAGGGTACCGCCGTACTCGCGAGCGAACGGAGCACCAATTGCATTCAGGTGGTCGATGACGCGGACGGACTCTACAGCCAGACGCCAGCAGTCGTTCTCGCGGCAGCGGTAGTCGCCGCCCTTAACGGTGTCCTTGACGTGGCGGTAAGCGCCGTCGTTGTCGACCTTCTTACCGCGAGCGGAGTTGACACCACCCTGTGCAGCAATGGAGTGCGCACGGCGCGGAGCGTCGTGGTAGGTGAAAACCTGCACGTCGTAACCGAGCTCGCCGAGGGCAGCAGCGGCAGCGCCACCAGCCAGGCCGGTACCGACGACCATGACGCGGAACTTACGACGGTTCAGCGGCGAAACCAGGTTGGCGTGATCCTTCTGGTACTGCCAGTGGTCCTTCATGGAGACCTTGTCACCCGGGGAGTTATCGGACAGAACCTTGCCGATCTTGACCCCGTCGACAACGCTTTCCGGCGCGCGGAAGTCCGCAGCGGCGGTTGCTTCAGTGTTAGTCATAGTAAATTTCCTCCTCGACCTACGAGACCAGACCGGTCAGGACGGCGACTGGGATGAAGATGTTGCCGACAACAACCAGCAGCGGCAGCAGGCCGGACAGGAACAGCAGAACCTTGCGCCAGCGCTTACCGGTGATACCGAGGTCGGAAGTAGCAGTCCACAGACCGTGGGACAGGTGCAGCAGCAGAGCGAGCTGCGCAATGATGTACCAAACAACAACACCCGGACGCGAGAAGGACGCAACCACGTTCTGGTACGCCTCACCGTGCTCGAAAGAAGACGGAGCAACGCCAGCACCGATGGTCAGGTCCAGCAGGTGGAAGATGATGAAAGCCAGCAGTACGATGCCGGTGATCACCATCGAACGTGCAGTAAAGGTGTTCCAGCTGGACACCATGCCCTGACGGCGGAACTTGCCGCGGGACTGCTTAGCACGTGCAGCCAGGGTGAGGCCACCGAAAATGTGCAGGACAATAGCTACCAGCAGGACAATGCGGAAAACCCACAAAATGCCCTCGTTCGGAACTGCCGGAGCACCGACAGTGCGCAGGAAGGTCGCGTATGCGTTGAAGTCTTCCGCGCCAGCGAAAATTTTCAGGTTACCCAGCATGTGGACAATAACGAAGAGGCCAAACAGCACGCCAGTGACGGCCATGGTCAGCTTCAGAGCCCATGAGGGGTATTTAGGCTGCTCGCGCAGCGGTTCTACATTAATTTTGCCGTGCGCGATTGCGTCACGGTTTGAACTTTTAACAGTCATGGCACCTCCAGTGTCATATTCACTCTAAAGTCACACAGCGCCTGGTAAACATTTTTCCCCCTTTTGGGTGGGGATTTTCACAGGTTACCTAGGTCTTTTCTCCGCCTTTTCTCAGGTTATCGCATTTTAGCCACTTCTGATGTCGTCGCTGTATAAATCCTCTTCCCCACCATAAAAACGCCCCTACCCCGACTTTTGCCGATTTTTTACCTGCCCAAACCAGCTAATAACGCAACATAAATAGCACGAAAATAAAAAACCGCCCACTTTTCTCAGGTGGACGGTTTTAATACTCAATAATTATGTTGCGAAATTCTTTATTTTTACCCCTGCCGAATTCCCCAAAGAACCCAAACAGCCACCCCCAACAGGCAATCCCCCCCCCATTGGCACCGTGTACAGCCGAAGCCGTCCGACTAATCCTCGCTCTGATCCGAGTTCGCCATCACCACGGTCAACGGCTCCGGACCAACGATCACCTCATGGCCCGCGACCATAATCGGTCCAACCTGGTGGTCGCCCTCCTCCAGGACGACTTCCACCGTGCGGCCACGCACCGTCACCCGGATACGACAACCATGAATAGTGACTCGGTACGTCAGACCACTCCAGTCTTCCGGCAGACGCGGATCGATACTGTAGCGGCCATCGTGGTCGCGGAAACCACCGAAGCCATAGACCAGGGACTGCCACACTCCACCGGCAGATGCGACGTGGACACCATCGGCAGCGTTGCCATGCAAGTTCGCCAGGTCCACATAGAGTCCGCGGAGGAAAAAGTCCATTGCCTGCTCCTGCAAGCCCAACTCGGCCGCAACAATGGACTGCACAACGGCGGACAGCGAGGAATCACCAGTGGTGAGCGGATCGTAATACATGTAGTCTGCGCGCTTTTGTTCCGTCGTAAAGCGATTGCCCATGAGGAACAGTGCGAGGACGACGTCCGCCTGCTTAATGACCTGGTGACGGTAAATCGTCAGCGGGTGGTAATGCAGCAGCAGCGGGCGCAGCGGGCCAACTTCGGGATCGTCGAGATTCCAGCGCTTACGCAGCAGGAACTGGTCATCCTGAGGGTGAATGCCGAGCTTCTCATCGAACGGGATGTACATCGCCTCAGCAGCCTGCTCCCATTCTTCAACCTCTCGCTCGGTGAGGTCGAAGCGGTTGGTCAGTTCGCGATAGGCAGCAGGGCGATCACGCTTCATCTGCTTGACGACGTCCGCAGCAACCCGCAGGTTATACTGCGCCATCACGTTGGTGTACAGGTTGTTGTTCACCACGGTGTTGTACTCATCCGGACCGGTGACGCTGTGAATTTGGAACTCTCGCTGTTCGGCATCGAAGAAGCCCAGCGACATCCAAAACCTGGCCGTGCCGAGCAGCAGATCCGTGCCCTCCTTGAGCAGGAACTCCTCATCGCCGGAGGCATAGACGTACTTCATCATCGCGTACACGATGTCCGCATCGATGTGGTACTGCGCCGTGCCGGCCTCAAAGTAGGCCGAGGACTCCTGACCATTGATAGTGCGCCACGGGAAGAGGGCACCGTCGTGCGCCAGTTCGTCGGCACGCGCCCACGCGGCTTCGAGCATGTCCCAGCGGAAACGCATGGCATTGCGCGAGAATTGCGGCGACGTATAGGTAAGGAATGGGGTCACGTAGATTTCCGTGTCCCAGAAGTAGTGGCCGCCGTAGCCGGTGCCGGTCATTCCCTTGGCCGGGACGCCTTGGAATTCGGCGCGGGCGGCGGCCTGGATAATCTGCCAAATGTTCCAGCGCACTGCCTGCTGAATCTCCGGCTGATTGTAAATGACCACGTCAGAGCGCTCCCAGAAGCGTTCGAGCCACTCCTCCTGGTTCTCCATCAGCCCCAGCATGCCGATGCGACCGACGCGGTTCAGGGTGCGTTCACAGCGGAATGCCAGCTCTTCAGCACGCACCTTACGGGAGGAGTGGTACGCGACCAGCTTCTCCAGGCGTATGACAGTGCCGACTGGCGCATCCAGGTTGAACAGGGAGCTGGCCACATCCGGCTCGGTCGACTGCGAAATCTCTACGAACGGCTCCGTACCGTCGGGAGTGCGGACAGTAAAGGTGTGGTCCATGGAGGTAGCCACGGTCATACCGGAGTTCGCGCAGCGGTAGCCCAGCGTCGAGCGCTGCCCGTGCGCCGATTCCGACTGAAATGCCGGAATGAGAACGCGGTCTTCCAGCGCCTCGGCGCGACGGGGATCCAGTTCAGTGCCCTGCGCCTTGGCGGCATCGTGGTATTCGTCCTCGCCGTCCTGGCGGTTGAGGATCTGCGAGTTAATCATCACCGCAGCATCCGCATCCAGCAGCTCGACTTCCAGACTCATCGCGGCGACATGCTTTTCCTGGAAAGACACCATGCGCTCAGAGGTGACGCGAACGCGCTTGCCACCCGGGGTGCGCCAAATGAACCGACGACGCAGCACACCCTCGCGGAAATCCAGGCTACGTTCGTAGTCGCTGACCTCAGCATTGCCGAGACGCAGGGGCTCATCGTCAATGTAGAGACGCATTGCCTTGGCGTCCGGAGCATTGGCAATCGTCTGCCCCTGACGGGCTAGGCCGTAGGCGTCCTCGGCGTGCCTAATCGGCCAGGTCTCATGCAGACCGTTGATATAAGTGCCGTGCTCACTGGAGTCACGGCCCTCCGGCGGGTTGCCACGCATGCCGATGTACCCGTTCGACAGCGCAAACAGCGTCTCGCCCAAACCGAGCGGGAGGCCGTTCGGCTTCGTCTCAATCAGACGCCACTCATCGACCGGAGTGATGTCTCGGTCCATGAGTCCCTCGGCATTTACAAGGTGGTGGTGCTTATCCGCACGATCCGCCGGGAAGTTACGACGCTGCTTACGACGAACTGGGGACACCGTCTCCTCCTGTTTTTCAGCCTCTGCGGTCTCCGCGTCGTGACCCTGCCCCTGCGGAATCACACGCTCGGTCTCGTCGACTGCTGCCGTGGTCGAATCGTTGGCCATGATGCCTTCCGGTTTTGTCTCAGCCATTTGTCACGAGCCAGCCTAGACGAGTGCCGCCAAGTCACTGACCACAACGTCGGCGCCCGCTCGGCGCAGCGCTTCCGCACCAGCACCGCGGTCAACACCAATGACCAGACCAAATGCGCCGGCTGCACCCGCTTGCACACCACTGATGGCATCCTCGACCACCACAGCATCGCGCGGCGCCACCCCCAGATTCTTCGCCGCGTACACGAAAGTATCGGCGGCTGGCTTACCCGGCAGGTTGTTCTCATGCGCCACCACGCCGTCAACAATCTCCACGAACCGCTCACGCAGCCCAGCGGCCGTCAGCACCGGCACCGCGTTCTTCGACGAGCTAACCACCGCCAACTGCGGTTTTTCGCTTGCCGACGAGTCCCTCGCGCCCTGTAACTCGTCGAGCAGCGCAACCGACCCCGGGTAGGCCTCAATTCCCCTCTCGACTCGCGCCAAGAAGTCATCATTTTTGCGCTTCCCGAGTCCCACAATCGTCTCGTCTTTCGCTGTGTCCTCATCGCTACCGTGTGGCAGCGAAATGCCGCGAGATTCCAGGATTGCTGCGATGCCCTCATCGCGGCGGCGGCCATCGAGGTAGGTGAAGTAGTCCTCCTCTGTGTAGGCCGAGACACCCTTGTGCTCGAAGTAGTCGCTAAACATGTCCGCCCACGCCTGCTCGTGCACATCGGCGGTAGGGGTAATCACTCCGTCGAGGTCAAAGAGGATTGCGCCCGCGCTATGGAGGAATTCTTTGGCCTTGGCGAGGTTGGTAGCACTGTCAGTCGTGGAATTAGTCATGGGGGGTCGCAGCTCCTTGGACGTTGCAGACTGCATTTTCTCAATTAACTTCCCAATCAACGCTAGCAACGTTGCCCCTGCCCCGCTTGCGAACCCGGGTATCTCGAATCTGAGAATCATGGTGCGCTTCCCCCAAAAACAAAACTGCCGGCGCGCATGCGGAATTGGCATCAGAGGTTAGCCAATACCACCTACACACCGGCAGTATGGATATCTATTTTGTTATTTCAGGCTCGGCAGCCGCAGCCCGACCAAGAATTAATCCTGGTCGATGCCCTCGCGCTTCTTGAACTCCAGGCGACGGCGGTGCAGGATCGGCTCGGTGTAACCGGACGGCTGGTTCACACCATCGAGGATGAGCTCCTTGGCGGCCTGGAAACCAATGGACTTGTCGAAGTCCGGAGCCATCGGCAGGTATGCCTCATCGCCCTCGTTCTGGCGGTCAACGACCTCGGCCATGCGCTCCAGCGAATCGATGATCTGTTCCTCGGTGACAACACCGTGCAGCAGCCAGTTAGCCAGAGTCTGGGAGGAAATACGCAGGGTAGCGCGGTCCTCCATCAGGTCAACATCGTTGATGTCCGGCACCTTGGAGCAGCCAACACCCTGCTCAACCCAGCGGATAACGTAGCCCAGGATGGACTGGCAGTTGTTGTCCAGCTCGTTGGCCTTGTCCTCATCGGACCAGTCAGCGCCCGGCTCGCCAGCCTTAGCTGCCGCTACCGGGATGGTGAGCAGGTCACCGAAGGTGTCACGGCGACCGTCGGTAAGCAGCTTGTCCTGAACACCGAAGACGTCAACCTCGTGGTAGTGGGTAGCGTGCAGCACACCACCGGTCGGGGACGGAACCCACGCGGTGGACGCACCCTGCTTCGGCTGACCAATCTTCTGCTCCAGCAGCTCGGCCATCTGCTCGGTCATGGCCCACATGCCCTTACCAATCTGAGCCTTGCCCTGCAGGCCGTGTGCCAGACCGGAGTCGACGTTGTTGTCCTCGTAAGCCAGCATCCACGGAGCGGTCTTCTGAACAGCCTTGCGGAACATCGGACCAGCCTGGATGGAGGTGTGGATCTCATCACCAGTGCGGTCCATGAAGCCGGTGTTAATGAAGACGACACGCTCGGAAACAGCCTTGATGGCGGCGTCCAGGTTGACGGAGGTACGACGCTCCTCGTCCATCAGGCCGACCTTCAGGGTGTTGTGCGGCAGACCCAGCAGCTTCTCAACGTCTGCGAACAGCTCGTTGGTGAAAGCAGCCTCATCCGGGCCGTGCTGCTTCGGCTTCACGATGTAGATGGAGCCGGTACGGGAGTTCTTACGTGCGTTGTCCTGATCCAGGCCCGGGATTGCACACACAGCGGTGACGACGGCATCCATGATGCCCTCGAAAATCTCCTCGCCGTCGCGGTCGAGGATGGCCGGGTTCTGCATCAGGTGGCCGACGTTACGGACCAGGTTCAGGGAACGACCGTGCAGGGTGACCTCGGAACCGTCAAGAGCGGTGTAGGTGCGGTCGTCGTTGATGGTACGGGACAGCTTCTTGCCGCCACGGGTGAACTCGACTGCGAGGTCACCGACGTTCAGGCCCAGCCAGTTGGTGTAACCCAGGGTCTTGTCTGCAGCGTCGACTGCGGCGACAGAGTCCTCGAGGTCCATGATGTTGGTGACAGCGGCTTCCAGGATGATGTCCTTGACGCCAGCCTTGTCGGTCTTGCCAACCGGGGACTCCGGGTCAATCAGCAGCTGGATGTGCAGACCGTTGTGCTTGAAGTAAATGGACTCCGGCGCGTCCTTGTCACCGGTGTAGCCGACCAGGGTCTCCGGCTCGCGCAGACCGGAGGTAGCGCCGCCTTCCAGGGTTGCCTGCAGGTGACCGTCGACGATGTCGTAAGAGGTGACGTCCGCGTGGGAACCGTCGACCAGCGGCAGAGCCTTGTCCAGGAAGTTACGACCCCATGCGATAACGCGGTCACCGCGGACCTTGTTGTAGCCCGGGGTGTCCTTCTCCGCACCGCCATCTTCAGGAATAGCGTTGGTGCCGTACAGCGCGTCGTAAAGCGAGCCCCAGCGTGCGTTCGCAGCGTTGATGGCGAAACGGGCGTTGAGGACCGGCACAACCAGCTGCGGGCCAGCGGTGGAAGTGATCTCGGTGTCGACGTTAGCGGTAGTGACCTGGAAGTCACCCGGGTTGTCAACGAGGTAGCCAATTTCCTTCAGGAATGCGACGTACTCATCCTGATTCTGCTCGCCCGGGTGTTCCTTGTACCAAGCGTCGAGCTTTTCCTGCAGCTCATCGCGCTTGGCCAGCAGCTCGCGGTTGCGCGGAGTGTACTTAGCGACAATGTCACCGAAGCCGTTCCAGAACGCGTCCTTGTCCTCAATGCCGGCGGCGGGGAGTGCGGTGTCATTAACGAAGTCGTAAAGAACCTTCGCGACCTGCATTCCACCTGCCGAAATACGCTGTGCCATTGCTCTCCTCAAAACTATTGATTGCAATTTGCCCATCCAGCCACGGCCACGTCAGCGGCTCACACTGGATGCGTTGTTCCCCTACTGTATGTGATTCGGCGCACTTATGAACCGTCTTTTTCCATAACCGCCAACCGCCAGCCCGGTATAGCGCCGCTCACATTTGCCATTTCATTCGCTTTACGACGAGCACCCTGCGAACAGACCCCACCCCTCCCCAATGACCATTCGGGCATTCAGTCCTGACGCCACAACCAGCCCTCCCCCACCCGCATTGACTGCAGCATCCCCGGCACTCTTTCCTCCAGCCACAGAACACCACACACAATGGGAAAGTGTCGCGCCTCACAGACATTTACTATTGCGACCTGCATATCAACGGCCAGCGACCAATCACGTCGCTACAGCCTCCGCCTTCAAACCAGACCATAAAAGCGAGATGACAACCGAGACCCTGGCCACTACCCAGGGATGCTCCGGCGGGGTACTGACGGTGTAACGGCAGTGTATTTAGAAGCCCGTTTCCACCTTTACGGCCGTAA
The DNA here is from genome assembly GCF_001055995.1 of Corynebacterium sp. 239_CJEI. Taxonomy (NCBI): domain Bacteria; kingdom Bacillati; phylum Actinomycetota; class Actinomycetes; order Mycobacteriales; family Corynebacteriaceae; genus Corynebacterium; species Corynebacterium sp. 239_CJEI. The sequence goes on from NZ_JVOW01000030.1 coordinate 73,511, forward strand.
TTTCGGGGGTAGCGAAACACCCCCTAAACCCCAAACACTGTTAACGGCCAGCTTTGATAAATACCAAAATATAAATCACCCCAAAGCGGGGGGAACATTATTCGCGAGTCCGCCATAGGGAAATAACAGTACAAATGTACCGGCCGGTCACAGGCGAAAATTGTTAAAGCCAAGCTACACATCACAATGTTTGCAATCTTCACAAGTGTTATCCGTATTACATACTTGAATTCACATCGGAAGCTGCTTGACGAACGTAGCGCTATGCCCCAAAATGTGAGACATGGCACGCGGAAGCGGACATTGTTTTTGTTCGCGTGTTTGTGTGCAGGGGTACAGCACTTTGCTAGCGCCCCCTGCATTCACGTGACACCGCGGTCACTATCGGGTCAGCCTGTAGATCGGTTCTGTCGGAATTGTTCTTAAGTCAGCACCCGGAGTTCAAAAAGCAAGCAAAAGGAAGTGACTCCGTTTATGTCTAACGTTGGTAAGGCACGTACCGCCGCCGAAATCCAGAAGGATTGGGACGAGAACCCGCGCTGGGAAGGTATCACCCGCGACTACACCGCTGAGCAGGTTGCTGAGCTCCAGGGCTCCGTCGTCGAGGAGAACACCCTCGCTCGCCGCGGCGCTGAGATCCTGTGGGAAGGCGTCAACGTTAAGGACGACTCCTACATCAACGCTCTGGGCGCGCTGACCGGTAACATGGCCGTTCAGCAGGCTCGCGCTGGCCTGAAGGCTGTCTACCTCTCCGGTTGGCAGGTTGCTGGTGACGCTAACCTCTCCGGCCACACCTACCCGGACCAGTCTCTGTACCCGGCCAACTCCGTGCCGAACGTCGTTCGTCGCATCAACAACGCTCTGCTCCGCGCAGACGAGATCGCTCGCATCGAGGGCGACGACTCCGTCGACAACTGGCTGCTCCCGATCGTCGCTGACGGTGAGGCTGGCTTCGGTGGCGCTCTGAACGTCTACGAGCTGCAGAAGGCTATGATCAACGCTGGTGCCGCTGGTACCCACTGGGAGGACCAGCTCGCTTCTGAGAAGAAGTGTGGCCACCTGGGCGGCAAGGTCCTGATCCCGACCCAGCAGCACATCCGCACCCTGACCTCTGCTCGCCTGGCTGCTGACGTCTCCAACACCCCGACCGTCATCATCGCCCGCACCGACGCTGAGGCCGCTACCCTCATCACCTCCGATGTTGATGAGCGCGACCAGAAGTTCATCACCGGTGACCGCACCTCCGAGGGCTTCTACCACGTCCAGAACGGCCTGGAGCCGTGCATCGAGCGTGCAAAGTCCTACGCTCCGTACGCTGACATGATCTGGATGGAGACCGGTACTCCGGACCTCGAGCTGGCTAAGAAGTTCGCTGAGGGCGTCAAGGCTGAGTACCCGGACCAGCTCCTGGCTTACAACTGCTCCCCGTCCTTCAACTGGTCCGCTCACCTCGAGAAGGACGAGATCGCCAAGTTCCAGAACGAGCTGGGCAAGATGGGCTTCAAGTTCCAGTTCATCACCCTGGCTGGCTTCCACGCCCTGAACTACGGCATGTTCGACCTGGCTTACGGCTACGCTCGCGAGCAGATGTCCGCATTCGTCGACCTGCAGAACCGCGAGTTCGAGGCTGCCGAGAAGCGCGGCTTCACCGCTGTCAAGCACCAGCGCGAGGTTGGCGCTGGCTACTTCGACCGCATCGCCACCACCGTCGACCCGAACTCCTCCACCACCGCCCTGAAGGGCTCCACCGAGGAGGGTCAGTTCTAAGTCACTCGGCTTAGGGCTTAGGTCAAGGACCTAACTTCAACACCCAGCGAGGGTTGCACTTGCAGCCCTCGCTGGGTGTTTTTGTGTGTTCATCGACATGTCGACTCCGGGCCGTCGTGAAGCGTGCCTGAGAACCTCAGCACCTACACACGTAAGCAAAGGTTGCAACGGTTTTCTACACAAGTTCAGCAAAGCCCGCGATATGCTGGGCAGTATGTCGAAAACCTATGTCGGATCCCGCCTCCGCCAGCTACGCCGCGAGCGCGACCTCAGCCAGGCTGCGCTCGCACAGGCGTTGGGCCTCTCGGCTAGTTACGTCAACCAGATTGAGCACGACGTCCGCCCGCTGACTGTGCCCGTGCTGCTCCGCATCACGGACACATTCGGCGTTGACGCGACTTTCTTCTCCCGCGATGACGATTCTCGCCTCCTCGCTGAGGTTCAGGACGTGGTGATGGACAAGGAGATCGCTAAGTCCCCCATGGACCTGCAGGAGATCTCGGAAATGGTTCGCGACCACCCTGATATCGCCCGCATCATGGTGGATATCCACCGCCGCTACCGCAACGTCACAGACAAACTCTCTCTGGCCACCGAGGAGCGCAACTTCGGCAACAGCACCGACACCGCCTCCGGCTCACAGGCGCTGACCATGCCACATGAGGAGGTCCGCGACTACTTCTATGCCCGCCAGAACTACATCGCTTCGGTCGACACCGCCGCCGAGGAGCTGGCTCGCGAGCTGCGCATCACCGACGAGACCACCGATGTGGTCTCTGTGCTGGCCGACAGGCTGTCCAACGACCATGGGATTCGGATTGCGCTGGAATCGTCGTTAGGCGATGTGCAGCACAGCCTTGATCGGCGGACGAAGACGCTCTACCTCGCGCGGCACCTCTCGCCGGGGCAGCGGGCCTTCCGCATGGCCACGGAGCTGGGGTTTTTGGAGCAGGGCGAGACCATTTCCGAGGCTGTCGCGTCCGGGCATTTCATGTCGGAGGAGTCGCGGAAGCTGGCGCAGCGCGGAGTCGCGACGTACTACGCGGCGGCGCTTATTCTGCCGTATGAGTCGTTCCATGCGATGGCTGAGTCGAAACGCTACGACATCGAGCTGTTGTCGCGCACTTACGGCGTGGGCTACGAGACCATCTGCCACCGACTGTCCACGATGCAACGCCCCAGCTTGCGCGGTATCCCGTGGACATTCGTGCGCGTCGACCGCGCGGGCAACATGTCCAAACGTCAATCCGCCACGGGCTTCCACTTCACGCATTCGGGCGGTACCTGCCCGTTGTGGAACGTCTACGAGACTTTCTCCTATCCCGGCAAAGTCATGCGGCAGGTCGCGCTCATGCCGGATGGTCGGCCGTACATGTGGATCTCGCGGACCGTGGAGCATCACGCGGCACGTTTCGGCAAGCCAGGTAAGGTTTTTGCCATCGGTTTGGGCTGCGAGGCCCGTCACGCTGAGCGCACCGTGTACGCCGATGGTCTCGATCTCGCGGACCTCGACGCCGCCACTCCGATCGGTGCTGGCTGCAGGGTCTGCTCCCGCGAGGCCTGTCCGCAGCGCGCGTTCCCGCCGATCCATCGCGATATCGACATCAACATGCACCGCTCCACCGTCTCGCCGTACTAGTTCGCTTTACGACGGGTGCAGGGCCGGCCTGTTTGCGGGGGGGGCTTGGTTCGCGCAGGATGCCCCAAAAAAGGAAGACCCCAAAAAGAAAGTGCTTAAGTTTATGACACTTTCGCACCGATTTTCACGGTCAAACTGTCATAAACTTAAGCACTAACTCGTATCTGCCTGAGCCAGGACCAGCGAAGGCTGGCCCTAGGCCAAAGCCACAACCTCTTACAGGTTAATCATCTTGCCCATAACGCCCTCGGCTGCTTCCTTCATAGCCTCGGACATGGTCGGGTGAATGTGAACGGCGCGGCCGATTTCCTCAGTGGTCAGCTCGTACTTCTCAGCCAGAACCAGCTGCGGCATGAGCTCGGAAACGTTGGCGCCCACCATGTGACCACCCAGCAGCTCGCCGTACTCAGCATCTGCAATGAGCTTCACGAAACCAGCCGGCTCCGCCAGACCCTGGGCCTTACCGTTTGCAGAGAACGGGAAGGTGGAGACCTTAATCTCGCGGCCGTTCTCCTCTGCCCACTTCTTGGCCTGCGCCTCGGTCTTACCGAAGGAACCAACCTGCGGGTTACAGAAGGTTGCGCGCGGCATCATGTTGTAGTCCGGGATGGTCTCGGTCTCGTGTCCCGCCATGTGCTCAGCTGCGATAACGCCCTGTGCCTCAGCGACGTGTGCCAGCTGCAGCTTCATGGTGACGTCACCGATGGCGTAGATGTTGTCGACGTTGGTGCGCATGTACTCGTCGATGACAATCTCGCCGCGCTCGCCCAGCTCAACACCGGCCTCGTCCAGGCCGATGCCCTCGGTGCGCGGTGCGAAGCCGATGGAGACCATAACGCGGTCGACGGTCAGAGTCTGCTCGTCGCCGCCATCCTTGGCCTCGACCTTGACCTCAACCGAGTCACCATTGTCCACGATGGAGGTGGTCTTGTGCCCGGTCATGAGCTTGACGCCCAGCTTCTTGTATTCCTTGGCAATAACCTTGGAGACGTCTGCGTCCTCGTTCGGCAGAACGTTGTCCATGAACTCGACGATGGTGACGTCCACGCCGTAGTTAGCCAAGACGTATGCGAACTCCATACCGATGGCGCCAGCGCCGACGATAACCATGGAGTCCGGCAGCTCGTCGGAGAGAATCTGCTCTTCGTAGGAAACGATGTTGCCGCCGACCTCAACGCCCGGCAGAGAACGGACGACAGAGCCGGTTGCAATAATCGCCTTGTCGAAGGTAATTTCCTTGCCCTTGTCATCGCCATCAGTGATGGCCATGGAGGTCGGGCCAGTGAATTCACCGAAACCGTTGATTTCGGTGATCTTGTTCTTCTTCATCAGGAAATGAACACCCTTGACGATGCCCGCGGACACCTTGCGCGAACGCGCGTGTGCGGCACCGAAGTCAAAGGAGACATCGCCGGAGATACCGAAGGTCTTAGCCTCATGGTTGAAAATGTGCGCCACCTCGGCGTTCTTCAACAGAGACTTGGATGGAATACAGCCAACGTTGAGGCAGACACCGCCCCAGTATTGCTTCTCCACCACAGCGGTCTTCAGCCCCAGCTGGGATGCACGGATTGCTGCGACGTATCCGCCAGGACCGCCGCCGAGTACTACAAGATCAAAATGTTCAGCCACGTGCACAAGTCTACGCACGACTTGCCTTTACTTCACGCGCGAGTCCCGGTTTTACCTACTGCTGTCGGCTACGGTGGTGGGCATGGGCACCGACACGGACACCGACTTGGGCAACAATTTCTCCTTCCTCTCCACTGACCTTGTCCCCGATTGGCTGGACGATATCGACGGCTCCCAGGCGCTGACGTGGGCTCGCGCGCAGTCGGAGGCCACCGTCGCAGGCGTCGATTCGCTTGCCGACGACACCAGCGACCGCACCAACCTGGAACAACGCATCCTGACTGCGCTCAACACCGATGCCCGGATCGCATACCCGGCGCGGCGCGGCGAGTACCTCTATAACTTCTGGCGGGATGCCGAGCATCCGCGGGGTCTGTGGCGGCGCACCTCGTTGCAGAGCTATCTGGCTGGCCAGGAAGATCCGCAGGCGACCGAGTGGGAAGTGCTGGTTGACCTCGATGAGCTGGCGAAAGCCGAGGGAGAAAACTGGGTCTGGAAGGGCACGGTGTGCCGTTATCCGGATTACGACCGCGCGTTAATTCTGCTCTCTCGCGGCGGCGCCGATGCCACCGTGGTGCGGGAGTTTGACCTCGTCAACTGCACTTTTGTCGAGGATGAGCCGTTCTACCTCCCGGAGGCGAAGTCCGATGTCTGTTGGTTGGACCGTGACGAGATTCTCGTTGGCAGTGATTTTGGTCCGGGGTCACTGACGGATTCGGGCTACCCTCGGCAGGTACGTAGGTGGCGGCGCGGCACGCCGTCGTCAAGCGCGGATGTGATTTTCTCGGGCCACAGTGATGATGTGGCCGTGGGCGGCTGGTTCGACGCGACGGAGGGTTTCGAGCGGCTGTTTGTCGAGCGTGCGCATGATTTTTATAATTCGCAGCGGTTCGTGGCAGCGGAGCGTTCGGGCAAGTTGGCGGCGCAGCAGAATGGGGACTTTTCGCTGCAGATTCTGGAGGTGCCGCAGGACTGCCGGACGAGTGTCCATAGGCAGTGGCTGGTGCTGATGCCGCGCACGGACTTCAACGGCATTCCGGCTGGTGGCGTGGCTGTTGTGGAGCTAGAAAAGTGGCTGGCAGGCTCGCGTGAGGTGGAGGTGATTTTCACCCCGGATGCGCACACGTCGTTCCAGCAGCTCGCATGGACGAAGAACTTCCTGGTGCTGACGCTGTTGGAGGATGTCGCGACGAAGTTGGTTGTCTTGCGCGAGGCCTCATGGGAGCCGGTGGAGGCCTTCGGCGAGTTACCTGCGCAGGCCACTGTGAGCGTGATTGATACGACCTCTGAACGCGATGATGAGATCTGGTTGGTGTCGACCTCGGCAACGCAGCCGGCAACCCTCTGGTACGGGCAAGTCGGCAGCCCGCTCACGGAAGTGCGGCGTGCTCCGGCGCTCTTCGACAGTGAGGGGTTGGAGACACGCCAGCACTGGGCGACCTCGGCCGATGGCACGCGCATTCCGTATCGCATCACCGGCCGCTTCGGCGCGGAGGCGGGCGCTGATACAGGTGATGGCACAGGCGCGGAGACAACCACAGACGCACCCACTCCGAACCCAGCCCCTACCCTCGTGCACGCCTACGGCGGTTTCGAGGTCTCACTGGTCCCGCAGTACTCGGCGATTCGTGGCCTGACCTGGCTCGAGCGGGGCGGGTACTTCGTGGAGGCCAACCTGCGTGGCGGTGGCGAATTCGGCCCGACCTGGCACTCCTCGGTGGTCAAGACTGAGCGGATGAGGGTCTATGAGGATCATCAGGCCGTGCTGCGCGACCTGGTTGAACGCGGCTACTGCACGCGCGAGCAGCTGGGCGTGCGCGGTGGTTCCAACGGCGGGCTGCTGACCGCTGTCTGCCTAACCTCCTACCCGGAGTTGGTGGGCGCAGTGGTGTCCCAGGTGCCACTGGCGGACATGATGCGCTATCACAAGCTGTCCGCGGGAGCCTCCTGGATGGCCGAATATGGAAACCCGGACGACCCCACCGAGCGGGCTGCGATTGCGCAGTATTCGCCGGTCCAGCGCGTCGTCAAGCGAGAGCAGCGCGCCTACCCACCAGCGTTGATTACGACGTCTACCAGGGATGACCGTGTCCACCCGGCACATGCGAGGAGCCTGGCGTGGCTGCTGGAGGAAGCGGGACAGCCGGTGGATTATCACGAAAATACCGAAGGAGGCCACGCCGGTGCGGCGGATAATTCGCAGGTCGCGTTCGTCGAGGCACTCATATCTACGTGGCTGTGGAACAAGCTCAAGTAAGGTAACAGCCGTGAGTAGCGCTGATTTCAATAATCCTTATACCGGTATTGCGTTCAACCTGGGTTTCCGGGTGAACAAATACGAGCTGGACCTCGATTATCGGGTCGGGCCGAATCGTCTGAAGGCGACGGCGACTCTGCATATCGAAATCAATGCTTGGACCTCACACATCACGCTCGACTTTGCGGATGCGCTGGGGGCCGATTCGGTGGATGCGATTTCCGATTCGCAGGCACACTCAATCGATGTAAAGCGCTGGCGCCATTCGGGACGCAAGCTGCGCGTCACCTTTGACCGCGAGTTGGCTCCCGACGAAACGCTGCGGCTGATTGTCACTTACTCGGGCACGCCACGTCCGGTGCGCTCGAAGTGGGGCGAAATTGGCTGGGAGGAACTGGAAAACGGCGCACTCGTGGCATCGCAGCCGGTGGGCGCGGCGTCGTGGTACCCCTGCGATGACGATCCCGAGGTCAAGGCGTTCTACGAGTTCACGATGGTCACCGACGCTCCCTACGAGGTCGTCGCACCAGGGCTTGCCGACGCTCCGGTGAACGTGGGCGGATCGCGCCGCCGCTGGCGGTTTGTCACCGAGGAGCCCATGGCCTCCTACTTGGCCACCATCAATGTCGGCCAGTTTAAGAAGGTGGAGCTGCCGTGCCAGACCTCGACCGTAGTGGCCTGGGTGCCCTCTGAGTTGGTGGCAAATGCCCGCCACGACTTCCGCGACCAGGGACGCATGCTCGATGAATTCGCCAAGCTCTTTGGCCCTTACCCCTTCCGTGCCTACCAGGTGGTCATTTGTGAAGACGACCTGGAGATCCCCATCGAGGCACAGGGTCTGTCCATCTTCGGAGCCAACCACGCCGACGGCAAGGACACGTGGAATCGACTGATTGCCCACGAGTTGTCGCACCAGTGGTTCGGCAACAGTGTCGGCATTTCGCAGTGGCGCGATATCTGGCTCAACGAGGGTTTTGCCTGCTATTCCGAGTGGGTGTGGTCCGAGGTCAGCGGCGGTGCCAGCGCGGATGTGCACGCCCGCAAGCACTACCTGGACCTGCTTGAAGATGATCAGGACATCGTCATCGCCAACCCAGGGCCCAAGCTGATGTTCGACGACCGTCTGTACAAGCGCGGCGCGCTGACTGTGCACGCTCTGCGTCTGCTGCTGGGAGACAAGGTGTTCTTCGACCTGGTGCGCAAGTGGACCACCACCAACCGCCACAGTGTGGTCGATGCAGTGGACTTCCGCGCACTGGCCAACCGCGTATGCCGTGAGCGTGGCATCACCACCTCGCACCTGGATGTCATCTTTGACTCCTGGCTGTCACGCAGCTCCTTGCCGGACTTCCCCACCGACCCAACGCGTTCCCCTGCTGACCAGGGCATCGACGATAATGGTGCTCCAATCGTGGACGAGGAACTGGCCGCTCAGTTTGAAAAGCTCGGCTACTCGAAGGCCAAGGACTAGAGAGCTAGAGGCACGTCAATGTCCGGTTTCAAATGGTTGTCGCTGGCCACGATTGTCGCGGCGCTAGGCAGCTTCGCGGTGCTGATTATCTCGGCCCGCGCACTCCCCAATGCGGTAAACCTGCAGTTCGTGGCGTTCTGGGGGCTTTTCTTCGCGCTCACGGGTGTTCTCGGCGGGCTGATGCAGGAGACCACGCGCGCAATCGGCGCTGCGGAATCGCGAGGGCGGGATCGGGATCGAGAGCAGGGGCAGAGCCAGGAGCAGGAAGCCTCGGAAGCGGGTCAAACTCTCGGTGCTCGTCCCATCACAGTGTCCCTGGGCGTCGCCGCAGTTACTTTCGTCACCATGGCAGTGACGGGTCCGCTGTGGGCCCCACTGGTCGTGCAGGATGACGCCGGCACTGCAATTCTGCTCATGGCTTTTGGTCTGGCGCTGTACTCTATGCAGGCCACCACCTCGGGTCTGCTCAGCGGCCGCCAACTGTGGGGCCCTTACGCCGCGCTAATCATGATTGACATTCTCGTGCGCGTGGCTCTGGCACTCATCGCCTGGTACTTCGGCTGGGGCCTGCTGGCGTGGCTGATTATCACGGTCTTCGGCACTGTCAGTTGGCTTATTCTCGCGCTGTTTTCCCCGGCAACCCGCTCGGTCATGTTCGCGCGTGCCGACGTCCCGGTGCGCCGCTTCATCACTCTCATGGTCACGGCCATGGGCGCATCCGGCGCATCTGCTGTGCTGGTCACAGGCTTTCCGACAATCGTCAAGATTGCCGGCGAAGCGGTCACCACTGGCGCAGGGATAGCCGAGTCGCTGACCCCGCCGCATGCCAACAACTTCACCGCAGCGGTGACCATTGCGGGTATCGCCTACGCCGTAACGCTGACGCGCGCTCCGCTGCTCATGCCCTTGGAGAAGTTCCAAAACGCCATCATTGTGAGCTTTGTCCGGCACCGCTCCGAGGGCGTGCTGGCAGCGCTGGCCAAGCCGTTGGGAGCGCTGGCTGCTTTCGGCACCTTCGGGGCAGGCTTGGCATGGCTCATCGGCCCGTGGATCATGACTCTCATCCTGGACGATAGCTATCACGTGTCCGGGCCGGTGCTCGCAGCGCTGACGCTCGGCGCGACCTTGACCGCCATGTTGATGATTACCGGCTCGGTCACATTGGCAGTGGAAAAGCACCATATGTATCTGATCGGTTGGTTGGCTGCGACCACGATCGCCGTTGCTATTCTTTTCCTTCCTGGGCACCTGTCGGTACGCACGGTCGCGGCTATCGCCGTAGGCTCTGCAGTAGGTGTTGTCATTCACCTGCTTGCGCTGCGCAAACTTTCCCCACGTGCTGCCAGGTCAGCCGTATCGGAGGCTTTTGCGGTGGAATAACACCACCCACATCCAATGCCGTCCCCCCCCCCAAAAAAAAACCGTCCACATCCCCCTGCAACTCCCAAGGTTCGAGACTCACATGTCCACCATCACTAACCTCACGGTTCTCATGACCGTCTACCACCGCGTCGTCCCCGACCAGCTCGATGCTGCGCTGCAGTCGCTGTGGAACCAGACGCGTCCGGCCGCGCACGTCATTGTGGTCATCGATGGCCCGATCGAGCAGGAACTCGACCGGGTCGTCGTCAAGCATGAGCAGGCGCATTCGGAGATGACCGTGCTGCGGTGTGCGGAAAATGGCGGCTCGGGAGTGGCTTCGCAGGCGGGTCTTCAGTTGGTGGAAACGCCATGGGTGGCGCGGCTGGATGCGGACGATATTGCGCGTGCGGACCGCTTTGAAAAGCAGTGGGACGTGCTGACCGCTAATCCGGAGTTGGATGTGCTGGGCAGTGCAATGGCGGAGTTCGAGGGCACGCCGGACAATGTGGTGCGTGTGCGGACCCTGCCGCAGACGCACGCCGAGATTGCGCGTTATATCAAGATCAATTCGCCCGTGAATAACCCCTCCTCGATGCTGCGAACGGCGAAGGTGCGTGAGGTCGGTGGGTATCGCGACATCCGTCTGATGGAGGACTACGACCTCTGGGTGCGCCTCATGGCCGCCGGCGCGAAGTTTGAGAATCTGCCCGAGCCGCTGGTGTACTTCCGCGCCGACGGCATGTTCGAGCGGCGAACCTCGCGCGGCATCATCCGCGGTGAACGTCAGCTCCAGCGCACGCTGGTAGCTGAGGGGCTGATTTCCAGGCCGCGGGCGGTGTTTAACTTGGCGGTGCGGACACTTTTCCGACTTTTGCCAACTCAGCTCATGTCACGCGCGTATCGACGATTGTTTGTGCGGTAGGCTTCGGAGCGATGACTGACAACATGGATTTCTCGGACACCTGGCTGATTGTGCCGTGCTACAACGAGGGCCAGGTTATTCGTGAGGTTCTCGAGCACGCTCGCGAGACCTTCCCCAACATTGTCGCGGTCAACGACGGCTCTTCGGATAACTCCAGCCTGGAGATCCACAGGGCTGGCGCTCACCTGGTCAACCACCCTGTCAATTTGGGTCAAGGGGCGGCTATCCAGACCGGCGTGGAATACGCTCGCGCGCAGGCTGGCTCGAAGTACTTTGTCACCTTCGACGCCGATGGCCAGCACCAGGTCAAGGACGTAGTCGCCATGGTGCAGCGACTGCGCAGCGAACCAATCGACATCATTGTGGGGACCCGTTTCGGCCGCCCTCGCGCCGAAGATGACCAGGTGCCGCTGATTAAGCGAATTGTCCTCAAGACGGTGGTCATGTTGTCACCACGCACGCGCCGGCTCGGTCTTACCGACGCCCACAACGGCCTGCGCGCCTTCAACCGCACGGTGGCAGAGCAACTGAACCTGCGCATGAACGGTATGAGCCATGCCTCCGAATTTGTCGAGGTCATGGACAACAGAGGCTGGCGTACCGCTGAGCAGCCGGTGGACATCCTCTACACGGAATACTCCATGTCCAAAGGGCAATCCTTGTTCAACGGTGTCAATATCCTTGCCGACTCCCTGATTTCGAAGAGGCTGCCATGACCGCATCCATCGTTCAAATTATTTTGCTGCTGGCGATGGTGGGCCTGGTGGCTTACTTCGTCGCTAACCGTCGTAAAGCACGCGCCAAGGCGGGCGTGAAACTGGGATTCGTCGTTTTCGTCATCGCGTGCCTGTGGGCAATCGTGCGTCCCGACGATCTGACCGTGGTGGCCAACTGGATTGGTGTGACCCGGGGCACCGATTTGCTGCTCTACGTACTGGTGTTGGCGTTCGTGTTTACCACGGTGTCGTCCTACATTCGCTTCCGCGAACAGGAGCTACGCTACGCGCGACTGGCTCGTGCAGTGGCCTTGAAGACCGCTGTGCGTCCGGAAGAAGAAATTGTGATTTCGGGCAGCCAGAACAGCAGCCAAAAAGACAGCGCGACGAACGCCGAGAACAACGCTCCGTCCGACTAATCGGCACGCTAAGCGCATGTGAATCTGAGGCTGTGGTTCCATAGAAGCCATGAGCGAAGAAAATAAGGACAACATCGCCGCTGACAACAGCAGCGATTCGCAGCAGCCCTCGGCAGACGCAGCGCCGCAGGGGACACAGCAGGAACCCCAGCAGGCTTCTCAGCCGGTACCCACTGAACAGGACTTGGAGTCCTGGTCTGCCGACAGTGATGGAAAAACCAAGTCGTGGTACTCGATTCCGAACGCCGCATGGGCGCTAGCTGTCGTCGCATTGATCGTTGTCGGCGCAGCGGGCTTCTTCGCTGGCTCGCGTTCGGCTAGCTTCAACGGCGTGAGCACCGTCAACATGGCGGGCGTTGCACCAGGCAAGGGGGAAATTGCGCCTGTACCTGGCCCGAATGGCTCTTTCGACGCCAGCATCTACGGCCCAAAGGCGGGAGCGCAGCTGAAGTCCCCGGAGGATATGGACAATGTCCACCGCCGCAATGAAAATGATCCTTTTGCTCTCGGTGCAGTGGATGCGCCGGTCGTAATCTCAATCTACTCGGACTTCGAATGCCCGTTCTGCGCGAAGTTCGCAAACGAAACCGAGTCTGCCCTCGTGGAAAAGTACGTCAATGAGGGACTGGTCCGCCTGGAGTGGAACGATATGGCCATCAATGGTGAGAAGGCCATCAAGGACGCTGAGGCCGGCCGTGCCGCGGCAGCTCAGGGCAAGTTCTGGGAGTTCTCCCGTGCGCTGTTTAAGAAGGCCGGCGAAAAGGGCCAGGGCCACCCGGAGTTCACTGAAAAGGAACTGATTGCCGTCGCTCGTGAGGCCGGTGTGCCGGACATGAAGCGCTTTGAAAAGGAGCTTAAGGACGGCAAGTGGACCGAGGCGGTCGAGAATGCCACCCAGTTCGGTTCCATGCTGGGCATTTCCGGTACTCCGGGCTTCCTCGTTGGTACTCAGTTCGTCTCGGGCGCACAGCCTCTCGACGTGTTCGAGGACAATATCGAGCTGGCTCTCATCCACGCCAAGCGCGCGGAGGAAGCTGGCAAGTAACCTGGCTGACTCACGGCTAACCTACGCGGACGACTGCGCGAAGCCGCCCGCGTAAGCTGCGCTAGCCCTGATTCCGGAAGTACTCCACAGTACGAGCAACACCTTCCTGAATACTCATAGCTGGCTCCCAGCCGAGTACCTCACGCGCCCGCGTGGGATCCAACGCCGACCGCGCCACATCACCAGTGCGCGGCGGTGCAAACTCTGGATTATCCTCGGCATCCGCAGCCTGCGCCACCAACGAGTGCAGCTGCCGATCCGAGGTTTCTACGCCGGTGCCAATATTAAAGCGCATTCCACCACCGACCTCGCCGGATGCGCGGTAGAAAGCATCCACCACATCGTCGACATAGACATAGTCGCGGGTATTTCCTCCGTCACCGAATACCTTGGTTGGCTCTCCCGCCAGCAGTCGCTGGGCGAAAATAGCAACCACACCGGCCTCGCCGTGCGGATCCTGCCGCGGGCCGTACACATTCGCCGGCGCGATGTGCGAGCATTCGAGCCCGTAAAGATTGCGGAACATATTCAAGTACAGTTCGCCCGTTGCCTTTGAGGCGGCATAGGGGCTCATCGGATTGACCGGCACGTTTTCCGTCACCGGAAGCTCCTCCGGCGTGCCGTAGATGGAACCGCCCGAAGATGTAAACACAACCTTGCGGACACCGTGCTTTCGGGCCGCATCGGCAAGTTTGATTGTGCCAATGATGTTCAGCGTCGCATCTCGCACCGGGTCGGCCACGGAAATCCGAACATCAATCTGCGCTGCGAGGTGGAAAATAACCTCCGGGCCGCTTTGCTCGAGCAGCTCGTCCCAGTCCACCTCCAGCACATCGGCGGTTATGAACTCAAAGTCGTCGTTAAGCGATGCCTGCTGGAGGTTTTCCAGCTTTCCGTGGGAGAGATCGTCCAGCGCCGTGACCGCGTACCCTTCAGCCAGTAGCCGGTCAACCAGCGTCGAACCGATAAATCCCGCACCACCCGTCACCAGCGCGCGCGGTTTCGCGCTTGCCGACGATTCTGTCATCGCGGTGGCCGGTGATTCGTTCTTGTGCTTCTCCATAGGAAGAACTATAGGCGCTTAGTAAGGAAAACCGCTTATACGTGTGCCAACCTCACATTGACGGGGTTGATTAGTCTTCCGAGGAATGCGAGATTACTCAGCGCGCTGTGGCAGGTTGACAGTGGAATTGAAGAAAATAACCAAGCCCATCAAGATGGCGATGACCATACCGCCACCGAGCATGACCGGGTAGGTCATCCAGGAGATGGACTCGGAGAGCTTGGTCAGAATTGCCGGGAATGCGAAGCCGACGTAGGTCAGGCAGTAGAAGATACCGGTCAGACCAGCCATATCGCGTGGGCCAGCGATGCGCTGTACCTCGTTGAGGCCGGTAAACATGGACAGACCGTAGCCGGCGCCCAACACCAGCGCTGCAATGAACGCCGTCACTGCGGTGGGGTTGGCGGACATCCATGCGGCCATTCCCATGCCGATAACCACAATGCCAATTGCGATCAGCGAACCGTGGGCGTTGTGTTCGGTCACAAAGCGTGGACCAATCTGCTGAATACCAAAACCACAGAGCAGCGCAAACAGTGTGACCATCGCGGAGTAGAACACTGGCTGGGAGACGTGGTCCTGAAGCAGAGAAGGAATGATTGCATAGGCAACACCGGCTGCACCGAAGACCCACGGCGCTCCCATCGCGGCGACGAGCAGGAAGCGACGGTTAGTTACCGAAGGGGTGTGTAGAGACTCCCAGACGCTTTCATGCGGAGCGTTGCTGCCGCCCAGGTGCGGCGACTGGCGGGTCTCCGGCACAGCCACAAGACCGAAGATTGTCGGGATAGAAATCAGGATGTGGATGATATAAGCCAACTGCCCCGGCAGCGGTGCGAACTGCGCCAACGTGCCGGCAATACCCGCACCCAGGCCAAAGCCCAAGGTCAACGCCATGGACTGACGCTTCGCGCCCGAGGTGGAAGTGGCCTTGGGGTCAAAGCGTGGATCGGAAAGCTCCTTTACCCACGAGCCGCCCACGGCCATGACAATGCCGACTGCCAAGCCCGAGATAAAACGACCAGTGAGGATGAGCGGGGCGATGGTCTCGCCCAGCGCGATGAGAGTCGAGCCCAGAATCGAGAGCACCGGCGCGGCGAGCATCACCGGCTTACGGCCGATACGGTCCGAGATTGGGCCAGAAATCAGCAGTGCCGGCGCGATGCCGAGAGCGTAGACCAGCAATAGAAGGTCAATGAACACCGGCGCCAGGTCAGCGTTTTCGCGGTACATCACCATCAGCGGTGTGAATTCATTGCCACCCCACGCGACGGCGAAAACTGCAATTGCGGCGAGCAGCCACAACGGCGTGCCTTTATTGGATTTGGCCCTGCCGTGAGGTACCTCATTTTCATTGCCGTTAGTTCCTGCGTGAGAAGACATGTCGTTTACTTTACGACGGTCCCCAGCGCCTTACGCACAATGGTGCAGATTTTAAGCCACCGGAGCTAACCACAAGAGGTGTGCCGAGATAGTTGAGCAGGCGGGGCGGGGCAACTGAGTCGGTTAGTGCTGTGGCGACTAGTGGAGTGGTGGCTAATGCGGTGGCGTGCCCAGTTTGGTCACCTCGGGTTGGTCTCGGCACAAATGCCCCTGAAACCTGGGGCTCACACCCCCGTCTCGGGGTGGCATGTTGCCGACCTTGCATCCCTGCCCCATCCGGGGGCAATGACCTTTTCGACACTACATCGTTATTGTTCCGTTACTTCTTTCGTATCTTGCGCCACTTTCGCCGCACTATTCACACAACTTCTGATTATATAATTACAAATTAGTTCAATGTGGGGGTAGCCGAACAGCCATAAAACGCAGATTTCCCCTATTTAAGACAGCCTCACGCACAAACGGCCATCAGCTCGCGCACATCAGGCCGGAAACGGCCCGTCGTTAAGCAGCATCCATTCCACACCCTTTACATACCCCCGATTCCACCCTTCCCAGACATTCAGGAAATGAATTCGGTCACAAACAAAGGAAATCTACCGTCATTCACCAACCCCCATTACCCCCGTTGCCCACTTTTTGTTGTCGCTCGCTGAAGTTCAAACACTGGTCGCTACAGGCCTGGCTGTGTAAGAATTCGACACCGTCAAACAATCTGTCGATTCCCCAAACGCTGGCTGAGAAAAACCTGGGGCGATTTCTGCACGACCGCTGAGATCACCAAGGTCCTCGATGGCCGTGCGGACGGGTATGTAAAGAAAGTCTTGTTGTTTTATGACTACTTCGATCATCGCGAATGATCCCAAGCAGCGCCGCAAGGTGCTCACGGGAACTCTCGTGGGTACGACCATCGAGTTTTATGACTTCCTGATTTACGCTCAGGCCGCAGCTATCGTGCTCGCTCCGCACTTCATCGAGCCGGCGGCACAGTCGAACCCACAGGTCGCTCAGGTGCTCGCCTGGGCAACCCTGGGTATTTCCTTCCTCTTCCGCCCGCTTGGCGCTATCGTCGCCGGCCATATCGGTGACCGCTACGGCCGCAAGATGATTCTGGTCTTCACCCTCATCGGCATGGGTGCAGCTACTTTCTGTATCGGTCTGCTGCCGACCTATGAGTCAATCGGCATCGCCGCACCTATCCTGCTGGTTCTGCTCCGTATCTTCCAGGGCCTTTCCGCAGGTGGCGAATGGGGCGGTGCAGCCCTGATGTCCGTGGAGTACGCACCGAAGGAAAAGCGCGGTATCTACGGCGCATTCCCGCAGGCCGGTGTTCCGCTGGGTCTGACCCTGGCTACCGGCACCATGCTGATTGTTATGGCAATCATCGGCGAGGAAGCCTACATGGACTGGGGTTGGCGTGTGCCATTCCTGCTGTCCTTCATCCTGGTTCTGATTGGTTACATGATTCGTCGCACCGTCGATGAGTCCCCGGTCTTCCAGGCTATGCAGGCTGAGTCTGCTGAGCGCTCCGCTCCGCTGCCGGAGCTCTTCCGCAACCACTGGGGCAAGGTTATCCAGGGCGCCCTGATCTTCGCTGCTCAGCAGGCCACCGGTTACCTCGTGATCGCATTCTTCGGCGCTTACGCACAGAAGACACTGGGCTACCCGGCAACCGTCGCTTGGACAGGCACTCTCGTCGCCGGTATCTGCTGGACCATCTTCATGTTCATGGCTGGCGCTTGGTCCGACCGTATCGGCCGCGCAAAGACCTTCATCATCGGCTACGTCCTGATCATGATTTGGGAAGCCGTCATGTGGAACATCCTGGATAAGGGCCCGTTCCTCTACGTCATGACCGTCGCAGTCCTCACCCTGCCGCTGGCACTGACCTTCGGCCCGCAGCCGGCCATGTACTCCGAGATGTTCCCGGCTGAGGTTCGCTACTCCGGCGCTTCCATCGCTTACGCCATCGGCGCTGTCCTGGGTGGTGCATTCGCACCGATGATTGCCCAGATGATCATGGACGCCACCGGTAACCCGTTCTACATCTCCATCTACCTGATGGCCATGGCTATCCCGGCACTGATTGCCCTGTTCCTGCTGCCGAAGGGGCTTGAAGACCGAGACCTCATCGAGCACCCGGAAACTAACCTCGACGAAGTTAAGTCGCGCGTCTAGTTCCCACAGCTAGGGGTTCTGCCCCACCGAGGGTCTGATTACGCGAGCCGTCGTCAAGCACTGCACAACGCAGTATTTGCTTGACGACGGCTTTTGCGTTTCCACCTTCGTTCTATCCCGGTAGCTTGTTTCCGACCCGTGGCCCCGATTTCCTCATGAGTTTCTCAGTCGAAAGCGGCTGACAAGCCCCAGATATCCCATTAACGTTGGGTTATGGCACAGACTTCTTCCAGCTCCACGCGAATCCCCCGCCGTCGCTCGACCGATGGTCCGAAGACGCTCCCCTCCCGTCCTGAACCGGAAGTGGCAGGTGCACTGCAAAAGGCCCTGGACGGCTATTTCCCCGAGGCGCGCGCTGATGTCCGCGTCCTTCTAGAAGACCCCTCCCTGCGGCCCACCTCTGGGCTGACCGTGGAGGAGGCCAGGCAGCACACCACCGAGTCACTGTCCAAGGTGCTTAAGACCGGCATGCCCTATGGGGCTTTCCGCACTGACCAGGGCGGCACAGGAGATACCGGTGGCACTCTCACCGGGATTGAAATGCTTGGCCACACCGACTTGTCGTTGATGGTGAAGTCCGGAGTGCAGTGGGGCCTTTTCGGCGGCGCTGTCAGCAACTTGGGAACTGAGCGTCACGGCGAGTTGGTGCGTGACCTCATTGAGCTGCGGGCTCTCGGCTGCTTTGCGATGACCGAGCGTGGCCACGGCTCGGACGTGCAATCACTCGAAACCACGGCGCACTACGACCCCGAGACGGAAGAATTCATCCTCAATTCCCCTACGGCTTCCTCTGAGAAGTGGTTTTTGGGCAATGCCGCGCGCGATGGGCGCTGGGCTGCGGTCTTTTGCCAGCTCTACACACCAGGGCAGGAAGAATCCCATGGTGTGCACTGCATTGTCGCTCGAATCCGCAATGATGATGGTTCGCCTGTCGACGGAGTTGCTATCGGCGACCACGGCACCAAGGGCGGCCTCTTGGGCGTGGACAACGGCACTCTCATGTTCGATCATTACCGCGTGCCGCGGGAGAACCTGCTTAACCGTTTTGCAGATGTCTCGGCCACTGGCGAGTACAGCAGCGATATTGACAGCCCCAATGCACGGTTTTTCACAATGCTCGGTGCCCTCGTGCGCGGCCGCGTGACAGTCGGTGCAGCCGCTGGTGCGGCAACCCGCACCGCATTGACCATCGGCACCAAGTACGCACACTTGCGGCGCCAATTTGCTCCCGACGATTCACTGCCGGAAAAGAAGCTCATTGAGCACCGCCAACACCGAATCCGACTACTCCCCCGCATTGCGCGTTCGTACGGTCTGCAATTTGCCACCAACCTGCTAATCAAGCGGATTCACGACCTCGAAGCGGAGGGGCTGGACCGTGCGAATCTAACCCCGGAGCAGGCTCGCGATTTGCGTGAAGTGGAGGCGCATGCCGCCGCATTGAAGGTCGCCAACACCGCACATGCCACCGACGCCATCCAGGAGATGCGTGAGGCCACCGGTGGAGCCGGTTACATGGCAGAGAACCTGTTGACCATTCTCAAAGAAGACTCTGACGTATTCACCACTTTTGAGGGCGACAACGTGGTGATGTTGCAGCTGGTCACCAAGGAACTCTTGGGCGGTTTTGCCCGGGAGGTGCAGAGTTTTTCCAACCTGGAGATGGTGCGCTTCGGCCTCGACAATTTCAGTGGCATATTGCGCCGTCGCACCGGTGCAGATGCCGTCGTCCAGAACCTCTTGGATGCGCTGACTGACGCTGATGAGTCCTCGCTCTTTGACCCCGCCAGCCAGATGCAGCTACTTATCGAGCGCGAGAACCGACTTCTCAAGTCCCTTGCTCGCAGGCTGCGCCCGGCGCGGAAACTGCCTGTTGAAAAGGCCGCGAAGCTGGTGGACAAGGTCCAGGACCACATGATTTCCTGCGCGTGGGCGCATATCGATCGCATGATCCTGGAAGCGTTCTTCGAAGCCGAATCCACGATCACAGACGAGCGCTCTCAAGAAGTGCTCGAGCAGGTTCGTGATGTGTTCTTCCTGTCGGTTGTCTGCGATAACGCCGGCTGGTTCTTGGAGCAGTCACTGCTCACCGGTACTCGCACCAAGGGCGCGCGAGCGGGCTTGGCCGATCTGGTTGATTCCCTTGGCCCCTGGTCTGAGGTACTTGTCGATGCCTTTGGTGTCCCCAGCACCATGCTGGATATCCCCATGATGGAGCCTTACGAAGCGATGACGCCGAAGGCTAAGGCCAACCCGGCTAGTTAGCAGGTTGGCTACTGCGCCAGGAAACCTTCCAGCCCAGCCACAGTGGCCTCTGCCAAGCGCTGACGGCCTTCGCTGGAAGTCAAGAGGGCAATGTCGCTGCTATCGCGCATGTTGCCGTATTCGACCAGTGCCTTTGGCTTCGCCGATAGGTTGAGTCCGGTGAGGTCTGCGCGCGGATTCAGCCCCTCGCTGCCGAGATAGTTAGACGGCGCAAAACCTGCGGCAACAAAGGCATCGCGCAGGGCGGTTGCCAGCGCGGTAGAGCCCTGCTCGTCATTATTAGCGAGCGGCTGAGAAATCGCCGACACATGGAATCCGCGGTTGCCCTCTCCAGCACCGTCAGCGTGGAGGCTCACCACGGCATCGGCGTTGGAGGCATTTTCCTTCTCTGCACGGGCATCGATGCAATCTGCACGACCTGCGTCATCCTCGCGGCTGAGTAGCACCTGAGCACCGCGCTGTTCGAGCAGCTGCTTGATTTCCTGCGCCATCAGCCAATTGAACTCGTGCTCCGGGAAGCCGTCGTTGGAAGCGGTGCCGGAGGTATTACACGGCTTTTGGCCACCACGACCGTCAGTGACCATCAAGTCAGCAGGTGGTGGGGTGCCGGCGTGCCCCGGGTCGAGGTAGATGACCTTGCCGGCTACAGCGCTGGAGCCGTCGGCACGCGAAGTAGCGCGATTAGCTTGCTGTTGTGGCGCGTCGCCCGGAGCAACTGCGTCGGGGTTAGCAGAATCAGGCATTGCAAACTCCTCATTCGGCGGCGTGGGGTTCGGCATCTGCATGGCCTCTTCTTCAGCTGCCAAGGACGTTTGAGTTTCTGCCGAGGCAGCTTGCTGAGCGCTTCCTGCTCTGGAAGCCTCCGTGTCGATGGTGCAGGCCACAAGACCGGCAGGCATGATTGCCGCGGCCGCCAAAACCACAGCTAGTCGTCCCGCTGATCGCTGCACTGCTCGTCGCTGGTGTCCGGGCTGCCGCATAGTGCGTTCTCCTAGTTTCCGCGTACCTGCCATGTGCTGAGTAACAGTAGCAAACACTCGATTGAGAGTCCCCGGCTCCGAGATTTCCGCCCCCATTCGTTTCGGAGAATCACCCCGCGTCGGAACGTGTGCAGGATTTTTCAGGACTTATCACCGAGGGGTTTAGTGATTCCCCTTCGCCTGTGCTGCCAAACCCGTAAGCATTAAGTCCACAAGCTTTTCTTGCACACCGGAAAAGTACTGCTCTACCGCTGCCGAGTTAGGAAGGGGACGCGAGACCACAGCGAGCCCAAGGTGGAAATCAAGCGGTGCAACGCCCTCCGGGCATAGCCCAGCTGCTTTGGCCTTTTCCAACAACGGTGTATAGTTCCGCCGCAACTCTGCCATTCGCTTTTCGATAATGCTGTCGATCTCTTTCGCTTCATCGCCAGTATCGGCAGTGAGGTCACTAAATAAAGCTTGGCCCAGATCCGCGGCCTTCAATTCCGCGATTGCGTGAACTGCTTCGTGCCAAGCACCGTCCGGATCGTCGTCAAACTGAGATACGGCTGCCTCAACAATCCTGTCGATATCAGCTGCAGCGCGCGCACCGACTGCATCGAGAAGCTCAATCCTGCGGGGAAAATGCCTGCTTGCCGTAGCTACACCGACACCGGCCTCCCTGGCAATCGCACGCATGGATACACCGGCCCCTTGCTCTATCAAGAGTTTTCGCGCTGCTTCCACGATGGCATCACTGTTCATCACTGCATCTTGTCTCACACTTGCATCCTAACAAACGGAACACTATGCTCCACTTTGCAAGTGAAACACTCTGCTCCAGTTAGGAGATAGGCCATGTCAACAGCTACGACTGAGACAAAAGAAGCCTCACCCGCCCGCAAAGCGGTCGCCGTCATCTCCGGCATTCCGCTCGTCATCGGGCTCATGCTCTTCGCGTTCTTGGCACCGACATTTGCCTCCGGCCCGAAGGATGTCCCCATTGCCCTGTCTGCCCCCGCCCCAATGTCCGAACAAATCACCCAAGCCATCGAGCACAAAGCCGGCGACGATGCTCCCGACATCCAGGTGATGGACACCCCTGAAG
This sequence comes from Corynebacterium sp. 239_CJEI, assembly GCF_001055995.1. Taxonomy (NCBI): domain Bacteria; kingdom Bacillati; phylum Actinomycetota; class Actinomycetes; order Mycobacteriales; family Corynebacteriaceae; genus Corynebacterium; species Corynebacterium sp. 239_CJEI. Next base: position 95,697 of record NZ_JVOW01000030.1, read on the forward strand.
CCGTACGCGAGTCAATCCTCAATCGCGAAAACGTTGGCGGCATCGTCATCTCCCCGACAGGCGCTACCGCCTACACCGCTTCAGGCAACGGCGCACCCTACTCGCAGCTTATCGACGGCATTGCGACGACCCTCGAGTCTCAAAACATCCCTGTAGAGCGGGAAGATTTGGCTCCAACCACACAGGATGACCCACAAGCTTCCGGTGTCGCGCTCCTCGGCTTGCCGCTGGCTTTCGGCGGTATCATCTCGGCAGTTATAGCCACCTTCCTCTTCCGGGGTAAGAAGTGGACGAAATTGGGTGTCCTCGCTGGCATCGCAGTCTTCGGAGCCCTCGTGGCAACGTGGATGCTCCACTCTGTCTACGGCACGCTTTCAGGCAGCTTCGGCATGGAATGGCTGGCTATTTCTCTGGGAATCCTGGCTACCTCAATGCTCACCGCTGGGCTCGCAGCCATTATTGGCACTCCCGGTGTGGGAATCGGCGCCATTTTGACGATTTTCTTGGCGAACCCGCTCTCTGGACTATCCACTGGCCCCTGGCTGCTTCCGGCCGGTTGGTCCACTCTTGGCCAGTGGATGCCCATTGGGGCTACTGGCTACCTAGTCAGGTCACTGTCATTCTTCGATGGCAACGGTGCTGGGGCAGCGTGGTGGGTTCTCATCCTCTGGATTGCTGTTGGATTCGCTCTCCTCATGTTTGACCGATCCAAGAAATAAAAAATGGGATCCTTTTAAAGGATCCCATTTAAACCTGAGCCGCCTGCGAGAATCGAACTCGCGACCTTCTCATTACGAGTGAGACGCTCTACCGACTGAGCTAAGGCGGCACGATGCAGTGTGTATATGCACCGCGTGAGAGTTGGGCCTAGGCCGGGGCTGAGAAAGAAATCGGCCTGCTTGATGTAGGGCACGCACAGCACATGCTGCAGGTTAGCGCGCACCGCAGGCCAGGCGCAGGTGGGGCCCACCATGCCATCGAAAGCCCGTTACCTTGTGAGTGTCCCCGATAATGGGGATAGTCGCTGGTCCGGTATGGCTTACCTGCCCTGTAGTTTCCATAATCCGGGGGGKGTTGCCGCCGGGTGCCAGGACTTTCGATGACAGCTGATAGGGACACGGCCAGTTTTAAACTAGGTCTCTTTGTAACGTGGGTGCTTGCAACGAAGGTCATGACACCAGCGACTGGAACAACGCCATACCCATCTCGTTTTCTAGGAGCTCATCATGTCTCCGGAGCATTCCATCGACATATTCCTTGGGTTAGACGTCGGCAAATCTGAACACCACGCCTGCGCCTTAGACCGTGATGGCAACAAGGTCTTCGACAAACCGTTGCCTCAACTCGAATCCGAACTAGCAGGCGTTTTTCACCAGCTTCAGAAGCTTGGCACCGTGCTCGTGATCGTCGACCAACCCAACACCATCGGCGCACTACCGATTGCTGTAGCCCGGGACTGCGGTTGCGAAGTCGGATACCTGCCAGGTCTTGCGATGCGCAAAGCTGCAGATCTCTATCCGGGACGTGCAAAAACAGACAAACGCGACGCATTCATCATCGCCGACACCGCCCGCACAATGCCCCACACGCTACGTGCCGTCGACCGCAATGATGAGGTACTCTCCGCCCTAAAGATGCTGTCCGGCTTCGATGATGACATCGCCCGCGATTGCACTCGCACTGTCAATCGGCTTCGCAGTGTCCTCACCCAGATCTACCCCAGCCTGGAACGAGTTTTTGCTGGTAGCACCCTGACTCGCACGCCGATCCTGGAATTATTGATCCATTACAAGGGACCGCAGGGGCTAAAAAGAGCCGGATACCAACGAGTGTTGAACTGGATGATCAAGCGCACACGTAAAGACCCCACCCCGCTGGTAGACGACATTTTTACAGCGCTGAAAGCTCAAACAGTCACCGTGCCTGGAAGCGATGCCGCCGAGTTAGTAATTCCTCAACTGGCTGCAAACATCCAGGCCCTCAAAGAGCAACGAAACACCATTGCTGAGCAGGTTGAAGAGATGCTCGCTGATTTCCCTCTTTGTGAGGTCTTGATGAGTATGCCCGGAGTCGGCATCAAGACCGCAGCGCAGATCCTTCTTGCGATCGGTGATGGCTCCGACTTCGCTAGTGCTGGCCACTTAGCTGCTTATGCTGGAATAGCACCCGTGACTAGACGATCCGGTTCGTCGATCAGAGGTGAATTCCCGGCACGGTCAGGCAATAAACGACTGAAAAACGCCTTGTTCTACTCCGCATTCGCAGTTATCCGCAGCCACGAACCGTCACGGCGGTATTACGAACGCAAACGCGCTGAAGGAAAACGCCACAACGCAGCAGTCATCTGCCTGGCACGACGCCGATGCAATGTCATCTACGCGATGCTGAAAAACAAGGAGTTCTTCCGCGAAATCCCGCCACGCCCCGTCGCCGCATAAAGCCCCAAAGACGAAGCCGACCAGCACACGCTGGCCGGCTCCTAGGCACGCCTAAGAAACTACTCCCAAGACTGTGCTCGTCAACATCGGTCTGGCACTTGACAAAAACATAGGGACACCCCCC